>NZ_VRVF01000069.1:0-27179 GCF_008040045.1 Methylobacterium sp. WL8
GCCCATGACCCAGCCCACCACCCCCTCCACGACACAGGACGTCGTCTTCTCGGACGCGACCCGGCTCGCCGAATTGATCCGCACTCGGCAGCTCTCGCCGGTCGAAGTCGTGCAGGCGCATCTCGACCGGATCGCGGCGGTCGACCCCCAGATCAACGCCATCGTCACCGTCGCGGAGGGCGCGCTCGCCGCGGCCAAGGACGCGGAGGCGGCGGTGATGGCGGGGCGGGAGCTAGGACCGCTTCATGGGGTGCCGTTCACCGTGAAGGATTCGATCGACACGGCGGGCATCATGACCCAGCGCGGCTCGCCGATCTTCAAGGGCCGCACGCCCGAGGCCGACGCGACCAGCGTGGCGCGCCTGAAGCAGGCCGGCGGCATCCTGCTGGCCAAGACCAACCTCCCCGAATTCTCCTACTGGATCGAGAGCGACAACCTGCTCTCGGGCCGCTCGAACAACCCCTGGGACCTGACGCGCACGCCGGGCGGATCGAGCGGCGGCGAGTCGGCGGCCATCGCGGCCGGCATGTCGCCCCTGGGGCTGGGCACCGACCTCGCCATCTCGGTCCGCGGCCCGGCCGCGCAGACCGGGATCGTCTCGCTCAAAGGCACCCACGGGCGCGTGCCGATGACCGGCATCTGGCCGCGGGCGCCGCGCCGCTTCTGGCACGTCGGCCCGATGGCGCGCTCGATCCGCGACCTCGCGCTGGCCTTCTCGCTGCTTGCCGGCCCCGACGGCGAGGACGGCTACGCCAGCCGGTTCGAGGCCGGCGCGGCGCCCGCACCGGACCGTCCGCTGCGGGTGGGCTGGCTGGTCGAGCCCGGCTTCGGGCCGGTCGATTCCGAGGTCGCGGCGACCGTGCGGGCGGCGGCCGAAGCGCTGGCGAGCCTCGGTCACACGGTGGAGGCCGTGCGCATCCCGGCGCTGGAGCGCGACTTCGCCCTCGACGTGTTCAACAAGCTCCACGTGATGGAGATGAAGCCGGCCTTCCGCGCGGCGACCGCCGGGCACGAAGACCAGATGTACACGATGGCCAAGACCATGCTGTCGCTGCCCGACACCACGATGGCGGAGTACGTCGCGGCCGAGCAGGCGGCGGAGCGGCTCCGCGACGGCTACGCCGCCTACTTCCGCGACCACGACATCCTGCTGACGCCCGTGCTGCCGGTGCCGGCGCACAAGCACGGCATCAAGGAACTCGTCGTCGACGGGAAGACGGTCGACCTGACCTACCTCCAGGGCGCGACGGTGCCGCTGAACGTGACCGGCCTGCCGGGGCTGTCGATGCGGTTCGGAACGAGCCGCGAGGGACTGCCGATCAACGTGCAGGTGGTGGGCCGCTGGCAGGCGGAGGCGACGATCCTGCACGCCGCAGCGCTCCTGGAAGGAGTCAGCCCGGTGCGCGGGCTTCACCCGAGCCTGTAGGCGACCCGCGCGCATCCGGGGCGGGCGTCCCCGCCCTGGACGGGACGCCCCCGGATGCCGACCTACGCCGTCTCGACAGCGCTCGACCGCGCGGGCGGTGACCGCCGAGGAGCGGGCTCGCATCGTCGCCATCCATGCGGTCGAGGCGGGGGCACCGCGATGCCTCGTCCAGGTCGTCATCCAGGCGGTCGACCCGGGGTCGATCTTCATCGGCGGCGCGCCGGCCTCGCCCGATCACGTCTGGGTCCGCGTCGCCATCCCCGCGGGCCGGCCCCCGGATCGGAAGGCGCTGTGAGGCGCATCATGGCCGAGACGAGCGCGATCCTCGGCATCGCGGACCACGACGTCTGGGTCGCCATCTCCGAGCATCCCCGCCCACGGCCTCCTGGAATTCGGCACGGTGCTGCCCGAGCCCGGCCAGGAGGATGCGTGGCTCGCATCGCTCCCCGAGCCCTTGCGCGAAAAGCTCCGCCGCATCGCCGGACGCGGAGGCTGCCTAGCCGCCACCGCGCGATTGCGCCAAGCTGCGCCGGAAAATGGGTCCTTGCATGAAACGCATCCTGTGCGCCGCCGCCCTCGTCCTCGCGCTCGGCACCGCCGCCGAAGCCAAGGTGGTCCGGCTGGAGATCGTGGGCAAGCAGCCCTACGGCAGCTTCGCGGCCGGGGCCTACGAGCGCTGGGACGGGCGGGTCGTCGGCGAGCTGGCGTTGGACGAGGCGGGCATTCCCGATCTCGACAAGGCCGGGCGCAACGCCGCCGGAAAGGTAGAATACGGCGCGCGGATCATCCTGTTCCTGCCGGTCGACCCCGCCGCCGGCAACGGCGCCCTGCTGGTCGACGTGCCCAACCGCGGCAAGGCCTACGCCCACGCGCTCTACAACAGCCCGCGGGCGCTCCCGATGGCGTCGGGCAACCTCGATGCCGGGACGGGCTTCCTGGAGGATCGCGGTTACCGGGTCGCCGAGGTGTACTGGGAACTCGGCCAGGGCGCCGACCTGCCGTCGTTTACCGACGCGGAGGGACGGCGGCGCTTCGTCGAGGGGGTCGGCTTCGCCATCGTGCGGGACGCGGCCGACTTCCTCGCGCACGCCGCCGGGGACGCCGCCGGCACGCCGAACCCGCTCGCCGGCAGCGTGAGCCGCACGCTGGCCGTCGGCAAGTCGCAGGACGGGCGCTTCCTCAAGACCTTCCTGCTGCACGGCTTCAACCGGGCCGAGGGCCGGCGCGTCTTCGACGGGATGCACGTCTTCGTCTCGGGCGCCGGGCTGCTGCCGATCCTGCGCTCGGGGCTAGGGCCCGGATCGAGCGCCGACGGCGCGCCGAACTTCGCCGACCCGGAGTTTCCCGGCGTCCACGACGGGCGGCTGACCGTCGGCGCGATCGTCGCCGCGGCCGAGGCGCGGGGAGAGGTGCCGCCCAAGGCGATGCTGCTCAATTCCACCGTGGACTATGCGTCGCTGCGCGCCTCGCTGGGCCGTACCGGCGCCTCGGGCACCGCGGACCTCGCCCTGCCGGGCAACGTCCGGATGTACGACGTGGCCGGCGCCTCGCACGTCACCGTGCTCAAGGCCGAGCCCTGCACCCTGCCGCCGGGCCGGCTCGACTGGGCGCCGGTGGCGCGCGCGACCCTGCAGCGCCTGGACGGCTGGGTCGCGCGGAACGAACCTCCGCCCGAGACCCGGCTGATGCCGCTGGAACCGGCCACCGGCGACCCGGCCGTGCTGCAGCCGCCCAAGGCCCTGCCGGATGCGGTGGTGCAGGTGCCGCGACGCGACGCCGACGGCAACCCGCTCGGCGGCGTGCGCCTGCCCGACATCGCCGTGCCGCTCGGCGTCCACGGCCTGCAGAACGCACCGCTCTCCACCTTCACCTGCTCGCTCGTCGGCGCCTACCGGCCGTTCGCGCGAAATGCCGGCGGGGGCGGGCCGCCTTCGCTGACCGAGCGCTACCGAAGCCAGGCCGACTACGTGAACCGCGTGCGCGCCGCCGCCCGGGAGGCCGAGGCCCAGGGCTTCCTGCTGCCGGAGGATGCGGCGATCGTCGTCAACGCGGCTGCCGAGACCCCGATTTTCGACGCGCAGACCCCGTCGGCGCCGCCGCGCTGATTGCGGCCTGCCGGCCGGGTGCTAGGGTCCGCCGGCATTCGCGCACCGCGCGAATCGCCGGCGCCGCCGCTCGCGGCGCCCGGCGCGACGGGACGAGGACGACCATGCTGGGATCGGGGTTCGGGCGTCGGATCGGGCTTCTGGCCGGGCTCCTGGTCGCGACACCCTCTTTGGCGCCCTCTTGGGCTCAGGCTCAAGTGCCTGCGCCCGGCGCGCGCCCCGCGGCCAGGCCCGCCTCGACATCCGCTCCGACTCCCGCGGCGCGGCCCGCGCCCGCCTTCGCCAGACCTTTCGTGCGCGAGGCGCTGGCGAGCGCGGCCGTGCGGCTCGAGGCGTCGCTGAAAGGCGAGTCGGGCGGGGTCACGAAAAATCCCGCCGCGTCGCGCCGCGCCGCCGAGGCGCTGCTCGCCGACGACAAACCCGCCGAGGCGTTGCCGCTGTTCTCCGCCGCGGCCGCCGGCGACCCGTCCGACATCCAGGCCTGGCTCGGCTACGCGCGTGCGGCCGACGCGGTGGCCGGAGACGACGAGAACAAGGATTACGAGGGCCGCGCGCGCCTGCGCGGCCGGGCGCCGGCCGCCGCCTACCAGGCCTACCAGCGCGCGCGCACCGCCCCCGAGGCGGCCCAGGCCCTGGCCCAGCTCGCCGAGATCCAGGGCGGCCGCGGGGAGTGGCGCCCGGCGCTCGAAGCCTACGCCGCGAGCCTGGCCCTCAACGACGTGGCCGCGATGCGCGAGGCCTACGAGACGATGCGCGCCGAGCACGGCTTCCGCATCCTCGACTACAAGGTCGACGCGGACGCCGCCGCCCCGCGGGTGTGCTTCACCTTCTCCGAGCCGGTCGCGGCCAGGACCGACTTCGCCCCCTTCGTCGCGGTGTCGGGCGCGACCAACGCCGCGGTCACGGCGGAGGGCGCGCAGGTCTGCGTCGACGGTTTGAAGCACGGCGGCTCCTACGCCTTCGTCGTGCGCCAGGGCCTGCCCTCCTCGGTCGGCGAGGTGCTGCTGAAGTCGGCCGACTACGAGGTCTACGTCCGCGACCGCGCCCCCCAGGTGCGCTTCACCGGCCGCAACTACGTCCTGCCCCGCACCGGCCAGGCGGGGGTGCCGCTGGTCTCGGTCAACGCCCCGAAGCTCGACGTCGAGGTGCTGCGCATCGGCGACCGCGGCCTGCTGCCGTCCCTGCGATCGGAGGAGTTCCTGGGCCAGCTCAACGGCGCCACCGCGCGGACCATCGCCGCGGAGAAGGGCGTCCAGGTCTGGAAGGGCACCCTCGACACCGCCAAGGCCGAGGTGAACCAGGAGGCGGTCACCGCCTTCCCCGTGCTGCAGGCGGTCGGAAAGCTCGAGCCCGGCCTCTACGTGATGCTGGCCCAGCCCTCCGGCGCCGTCGCGTCGTCCGAGGGCGAGGACGGCTACGAAGCGAAGGCGACGCAGTGGTTCGTGGTCTCCGACCTCGGGTTGACCGCCTTCAAGGGCCGCGACGGCGTCCACGTCTTCGCGCGCTCGCTCGCCGCCGCCACGGTGGTGCCGAACGCCGAGATCCGCCTCGTCGCCCGCAACAACGAGGTGCTGGCCACCCGCCGCACCGACGAGAGCGGGCATGCCGCCTTCGATCCGGGGCTCGCCCGCGGGGAGGGCGGCGCGGCGCCGAGCCTCGTGGTGGCGCAGGTCGGCGACGATTACGGTTTCCTCGACCTCAACCTCGCGGCCTTCGACCTCACCGACCGCGGCGTGAAGGGCCGGGCCGACGCCGGCGCGATCGAGGCCTACGTCTTCCCCGAGCGCGGGGTCTACCGCTCCGGCGAGACCGTGCAGATCACCGCCATCCTCCGCGACGGGCAGGGCAAGGCGGTGCCGAGCCTGCCGCTGACCCTGGTGGTCAAGCGCCCCGACGGCGTCGAGTACCGCCGCGTCTCGGTGGCCGACCAGGGCCTGGGCGGGCGCGCCCTGCCGCTGCCGCTGCTGTCGGGCGCGATGCACGGCACCTGGCGGATCGCGGCCTTCACCGACCCGAAGGCGCCGGCCGTCGGCGAGGCCTCGTTCCTGCTCGAGGACTACGTCCCCGAGCGGCTCGAGGTGACGCTGAAGCCCGAGCAGCCGGCCCTGCGCAAGGGCGAGGCCGCGAAGGTCGCGGTGGCCGCGCGCTACCTCTACGGCGCGCCGGGCTCGGGGCTCGACGTCTCGGGCAGCGTCACCGTGCAGGCGGCGGCCGCGAGCGGCGTCAAGGGCCTGGAGGGTTTCCAGGTCGGCCTCGACGACGAGGCGATCGAGGCCTCGACCCAGGAGATCGAGGCGCGCGCCACCACCGACGCCAAGGGCGAGGCCGTGGTGACGGTCCCGGTGCAGGCGCTCGCCGCCCCGCGCCCGCTGGAGGCCAAGATCACCCTGGCCGTGGGCGAGCCCGGCGGGCGGGCGCTGTCGCGCAGCCTCACCCTGCCGATCCTGCCCGAGGGTCCGGTGCTGGCGATCCGCAAGGGGTTTTCGGACGATTTGCCGGTGAACGGCACGGCGGGCTTCGACCTGGTGATGGCGGCCCCCGACGGCACGCGGCTGGCGCAGGGCGGCGTGACCTGGACGCTGTCGCGCCTGGAGCAGACCTACCAATGGTACCGCGCCGACGGCCGCTGGTCGTTCGAGCCGGTGAAATCCGTGCGCCGCGTCGCCGACGGCACCCTCGACCTCAAGGCGGACGCGCCGGCCAAGGTCGCGCAGGCGCTCGGCTTCGGCAAGTACCGGCTCGAGGCGAGCGTGCCGGGCAGGCCGGGGGCTGCGGCGAGCGTCACCTTCAGCGTCGGCTGGGGCGGCTCGGAGACGGCCGACGTGCCCGACCTCCTCGACCTCACCCTCGACAAGGCGGCCTACAAGGCCGGCGACACCCTGCAGGCGCGGCTGAACCCGCACTTCAAGGGCCGGGCCACCGTGACGGTGGTCGGCGACCGGGTCCAGGTGGTGCGCGACGTGGACGTGCCGGAGGCGGGCGCCACGGTGTCGATCCCGGTCAAGGCCGAGTGGGGCGCCGGCGCCTACCTCGTCGCCACCGCCTACCGGCCCCTCGACCAGGCGGCCAAGCGCCTGCCGGGCCGGGCGCTCGGGGTCGCGTGGTTCTCCGTCGACCGGGCCGAGCGCGCGCTCACGGTCTCGGTCGAGGCTCCGGCGAAGGCCCGGCCGCGCCAGGACCTGACCCTGCCGATCCGCCTCGCGGGCCTCAAGTCCGGCGAGGCGGCGCGCGTCACCGTGGCGATGGTCGACGTCGGCATCCTCAACCTCACCCGCTACGAGGCGCCGAACCCCGTCGCCTACTTCCTCGGCCAGAAGGCGCTCGGCCCCGAGATCCGCGACGTCTACGGGTACCTGATCGACGGGATGCAGGGCACGGTCGGCGCGATCCGCTCCGGCGGCGACGGAGCCGGCGCGGAGCTCGCGGATTCGCCCCCGACCCAGGCCCCGCTCGCGCTCTATTCCGGCGTGGTGAGCGTGGCCCCGGACGGCAGCGCCAGCGTCACCTTCCCGGTGCCCGCCTTCAACGGCACCGCGCGGGTGATGGTCACCGCGTGGAGCGGGGCCCGCGTCGGCCAGGCCTCGGCCGACGTGATCGTGCGCGACCCCGTGGTGGTCACCGGCACGCTGCCGCGCTTCCTCAACGCCGGCGACCGCTCGCGCGCCTTCGTGGCGCTGGACAACGTCGAGGGGCAGGCCGGCGACTACACCCTCGACTTCGACCTGTCCGGCCCGGTGCTGGTCGGCGCGCAGGCGGTGCGCGCGACGATGCGGCTGGAGGCCGGCGCCAAGGGGCAGCTCGTCGTGCCGATCACCGCGGCCGGCCCCGGCACCGCGACCCTCGACCTGACGCTGTCCGGCCCCGGCCTCGCGGCGGGCGTCGGCCAGCGCTTCACGCTCGCGGTCTCGCCCGGCACCGGCGCGCTGGTGCGGCGCGAGGTGCGCACGCTCGCGCCCGGCGCCGGCCTGCAGGTCTCCGGCGACCTCCTCGCCGACATCCTGCCCGGCACCGGCACGGTCTCGGTGGGGGCCTCGGCGCTGCCCGGCATCGACGTGCCGGCGCTGCTGCTGGCGCTCGACCGCTACCCTTACGGCTGCTCCGAGCAGGTGGTGAGCCGGGCGATGCCGCTGCTCTACGTCAACGCGCTCGCCGCCCGCGACCGGCTCGCCCTCGACGACACCGTCGACGCCCGGATCCGCGAGGCGATCGAGCGGGTGCTGTCGCGCCAGGATGCGAGCGGCGATTTCGGGCTGTGGTCGGCGCAAGGCTCGAACGACCTCTGGCTCTCGGCCTACATCACCGACTTCCTGACGCGGGCCCGCGAGCGTGGGTTCGCCGTGCCGCAGGTCGCGTTCGGCCAAGCCCTCGACCGCCTGCGCAACGCGGTCGCCAACACCACCGAGGTGCGCGACGGCGGCACCGACCTCGCCTACGCCGCCTACGTGCTCGCCCGGAACGGCCGCCCGGTGATGGGGGACCTGCGCTACCTCGCCGACACCAAGCTCGCCGACTTCGCCACCCCCCTCGGGCGGGCGCAGATCGCGGCGGCCCTGGCGCTGCTGGGCGACCGCGGCCGTGCGGCCAAGGCGATGGACTCGGCGCTGACGGCGCTGCGCTCCGAGCGGGACAAGCAGAGCTACCGCGCCGACTACGGCTCGCGCCTGCGCGACGGCGCCGGCCTGCTGGCGCTCGCCGCCGAGACCGGCTTCTCGCAGGCCGCGCTGACCCCGGTCTCCGCGGTCCTCACCGAAGAGCGCGCCTCGGGGCGGGTCACCAGCACGCAGGAGAACACCTGGATGGTGCTGGCGGCGCAAGGGCTGACAAAGGAGTCCGACGCGCTGTCCTTCACCGTCGACGGCGCGCCCCAGTCCGGCCCCCTGGCGCGCAGCTACAAGGCGGCGGCGCTGGAGCGCCCGGTGGCGATCGTCAACACCGGCCGGGCGCCGGTGCAGGTGGCGCTCGGTGTCTCCGGCAACCCGGTGACGCCGGAGCCGGCCGACGCGCGGGGCTACACGATCGAGCGGAGCTACCACCGCCTCGACGGAAGCGTCGTCGACCCCGCCCGCGGCATCCGCCAGAACGACCGCCTCGTGGTGGTGTTGAAGGTGACGGAGGCCAAGGCCAGCGCCGGACGCCTGCTGCTGGTCGACCGCCTGCCCGCGGGTCTCGAGATCGACAACCCGAAGCTCCTCGACGCCGACGGGCTCAGCGGCCTGGCCTTCGCGAAGTCCGACGTGCAGCCGGTCCACACCGAGTTCCGAGACGACCGCTTCGTGGCCGCCTACGACCGCGCCCCCGAGCAATCGGCCTTCTTCACCGCCGCCTACACCGTGCGCGCGGTCTCGCCGGGCACCTACGTCCACCCGGCCGCGACGATCGAGGACATGTACCGCCCCGAACGCTTCGGCCGCACCGCGTTCGGCTCCGTCGAGATCGGGGCGGCGAAGTAGGGATGGCGGACGAGCGAGACCCGGTGGTGCGCACGGCTCCCTCTCCCATGGGGAGAGGGCTGGGGTGAGGGGCGTGACCTCTCCGGACAGTTCTCATCCCTCACCCCAACCCTCTCCCGCTCGGGAGAGGGGGCCTGCGGGTCGTCCGGCATCCGCGCTGCGATGGTCGCTAGCCGGCCTCGCTCTCGTCGCTCTTGCCGTCGCCATCCCCCTCCTCGCCCTCTGGCGCTTCGCGGCGACGCTACCGCCCCTCGACCTGACGCAGGCTGACCTCCGCTCGACCATCGTCGTCGACGCGCGCGACACCCTGCTGCGCCCGTTCGCCACCCCGGACGGGCGCTGGCGGCTGCCGGTGCGGGCGGCCTCCGTCGACCCGCGCTATCTCACGATGCTCACGGCCTACGAGGACCGGCGCTTCGCCGACCATCCCGGCATCGACCCGGCGGCGACGCTCCGGGCCGCCTGGCAATGGCTGGCGCACGGACGGATCGTCTCCGGCGGCTCGACCCTGTCGATGCAGGTCGCCCGCCTCGTCGAGCCGCGCCCCGAGCGCTCGCTCGCCGCGAAGCTCCGGCAGATGGTCCGCGCGGTCGAGCTGGAGCGCCGCTTCGGCAAGGCCGGCGTGCTCGACCTCTACCTCGCGCTCGCCCCCTATGGCGGCCCGGTCGAGGGGGTGCGGGCGGCGGCGCTCGCCTATTTCGGGCGCGAGCCCGCCCGCCTGTCGTTCGCCGAATCCGCCCTCCTCGTCGCCCTGCCGCAAGCGCCCGAGACCCGCCGGCCGGACCGGTTCGCCGACACCGCCCGGCGGGCGCGGGACCGCGTGCTCGACATCGCCGCCGCCCGCGGCGCGATCACCCGCGCCGAGGCCGCCGCCGCCAAGGCCGAGCCGGTGCCGGACCGGCGGCGCCCGTTCCCGATGGTGGCGGCGCACGCGGCCGAGGAGGCGGTGGCCGCCGACCCGGGCGCGGCGGTGCTGCGCCTGACGCTGGACGGCCGCCTCCAGGCGAGCCTCGAGCAGCTCGCCGCGGAGCGGGCGCAAGGGGCCGGCCCCGGCCTCTCGGCGGCGATCCTCGCGATCGACAACCGCACCGGCGCGGTGCTCGCCCAGGTCGGCAGCGCCGGCTACCGCGACGCCGCGCGCCGCGGCGCCATCGACATGACGCTGGCCGTGCGCTCGCCGGGCTCGGCCCTAAAGCCCTTCATCTACGCGCAGGCCTTCGAGAGCGGGCTGGCGCATCCCGAGACACTGCTCGACGACCGTCCGGCCCGCTACGCCGCGTCCTACGCCCCCGAGAACTTCGACCTGACCTACCAGGGCACCGTCACCGCGCGCCGCGCGCTGCAGCTTTCGCTCAACGTGCCCGCCGTCGCGCTGATGGAGGCGGTGGGGCCTGCCCGGTTCATCGCCCGTCTGCGGGCGGCGGGCGCTACGATCCTGCTGCCGCGCGACGCCGCGCCGGGGCTGCCGGTGGCGCTCGGCGGCCTGGGGATCACGCTGACCGACCTCGCCCGGCTCTATGCCGGGCTGGCCCGCGGCGGCGCCATGCCGGAGCTGATGCGCCGCGCCGACCGGCCGCCGCCTGCCGACTCCGCCCGCCGCGTCGCCGAGCCGGTGGCCGCCTGGTACGTCGCCGACATCCTGCGCGGCGCGCCGCCCCCCGAGAACGCGCTGCCCGGCCGCATCGCCTACAAGACCGGCACCTCGTTCGGCTATCGCGACGCCTGGGCTGCGGGCTTCGACCGGCGCGTGACGATCGCGGTCTGGGTCGGGCGGCCGGACGGGGCGGCGGTGCCGGGGCTGGTCGGCCGCGCCGTCGCGGCGCCGATCCTGTTCGACGCGTTCTCGCGCTTCGGCGGCGAGCCCGAGCCGGTGGCCCAGCCGCGCGACGCGCTCGTCGCCACCTCGGCCGCCCTGCCGCCGCCGCTCCGTCACATCCGCCGCGACGCGCCCAAGACCCTGGCGGCGGCCGACGCGGCGCCCCTCAAGATCGCCTACCCGCCCGACGGCGCCCGCATCGATCTCGGGCTGCAGGACCTGAAGGGGGACCCTGCGCAGCAGGCCCGCCTCGCCCTCAAGGCGCTCGGCGGCGTGCCGCCGCTGACCTGGATGGTCGGCGGGAAGCCGGTGGCGGATTCCGCCCGGCGCCAGTCCGAATGGGTCCCCGACGGCGCCGGCTTCGCCCGCATCTCGGTCCTCGACGCGACGGGGGCGAGCGACAGCGTCGTGGTGCGGCTGGAGTGAGCGTCGTCCGCTCGTCGCATCGATTGCCCGGGGTCGCCCCCGGCCGTATGGTGATCGAAATCGCAAATCGTTGAACGCAGGGCGAGCATCCCGATGGCGAGCCGATCCGAGCCGCACCCGCACCGACCCGCCGGTTCGATCCGGCCCGAGCGGTCGCCCGCGATCGAGGCCGCCGCGACCTCCCGATCGAAGGTCCAGGCGGTGCTGGCCCGCGCGCAGGAAAGCGGCCTGATCGCGCGGAAGGGCGGTCGCATCTCGGGGCGCGTGTCGCCGGAGCTGATCGAGCGCGCGAAGGCGCGCACCGGTATCCGCTCGGACACCGAGCTCGTGGAGTTCGCCCTGGCGAACCTGGCGATCGAGGACGACTTCGCCGACACGTTCCGGGGGCTGCGGGGCACGGTCGATCCGAGCCTCGATCTCGATTTCTAAACCGTGGCGTTCGACTTCCGGTCCGCCGAACGCGTCAGGCGGCGCGCTGCGGCGCGGACCCTCGCCCGCCGCCCCGACGACGCGCTTCCGTTCCTCGGACCCGACGCGTCGGCCGGGAACGGGCTTCTCCTCGATACCTGCGTCTACATCGACCAGATGCAGGGCAAGGCGCCCGCCGTCGTCGAGGACCTGCTCGCGATCCGGCCGGTGAACCACAGCGCCGTCGCCGTGCAGGAACTCCTGCATGCGGTGGGCGTGCTCGATCCGGGCGACGCGCGGACCCCAGCCGCCGTCGCGGCGATCGAGGCGGCCGTCGAGGCCATGCCGGCGCATCGCCTGTTCGTGCCGGACATGGACGTCCTCGGCCAGGCCGCCGTGTATGCCGGCCTGCTCGCGCGCGTTCAGGGCTACGGCAAGCCCGAGCGCATGAAGGCCCTCCACGACTGCGTGCTCTTCGTCCAGGCGATGAAGCACGGGTTCGCCGTGCTGACCCGCAACGTGCGGGAGTTCGACGCCCTGCTCCAGATCCGGGCGGACGGCCGGGCGCTGTTCTATCGGACCTGACGAGCTGCGACGGGGGGCGTTGCGGATGATGGCGGCCCCCCAGCGCTCGCGCGTCCGGGGCCGCGCGCCGCCCCCCGTAACCCTTTGCAAAGCCGGATGTGGCGTCTATCCGTTCGGGCGGGCCGCCGCGGCGGCCGGGTTCCGCGTCGCCAAGCCGGACGACCAAGTCCGAAGACCAAGTCCGAAGAAAACGCCCGGAGCGTGCCATGAATGCCGTGACCCTCGACGCCCTCGACCTCTCCGCGCTGCTGTGCTCCCGCGTCTGCCACGACGTGATCAGCCCCGTGGGCGCGATCGTGAACGGTCTCGAGGTGCTGGAGGACGACCAGGACGAGTCGATGCGCGAGTTCGCCCTCGACCTGATCCGCAAGAGCGCGCGCCACGCCTCCGCCCGGCTGCAATTCGCCCGGATCGCGTTCGGCGCGGCGGGCTCGGCCGGGGCCTCGATCGACCTCGCCGACGCGGAGAAGGTCTCCCGCGGCATGTTCTCCGACGAGAAGACCCAGCTCAGCTGGAGCGCGCCGGTGGCGCTCTTCCCCAAGAACAAGGTCAAGCTGCTCTTGAACCTCGTGATGATTTCCACCGGCGCGATCCCGCGCGGCGGCCTCCTCGACGTCAAGGTCACGGGCGACGGCGAGGCCCCGACCCTGGTGCTGGTCGCCAAGGGCTCGCACGCCCGCATCCCGCCCCATGTCGAGGCGCTGATCGCCGGCACGCCCGAGAACGGCGTCGTCGACGCCCACGGCATCCTGCCCTACTACGCCGGCCTCGTGGCCCGCGCCGCCGCCATGACCGTGAGCTTCTCCATCGAGGGCGACACCGTGACGATCCGCTCGGAGCCGGTCGCCGCCGCGGTCGAGCCGGTGATCGAGACGCCGCCGGCCAGCTCCGAGGACGACCGGCCGTCCGACAGCGAGCCGTCGGACACCCTGCTCGCCTGAGGGGCGGGCTCGTCCCTCTCCCCGCAGCGGTTCCTGGATGCGGACGCCTCGCCACGCGTCCCGAGCAAGGCACGGGTCCCCTCTCCCGTTCGGGAGAGGGGACCACGCGGTGCTTCGCGCGATCCACCCCCCCTGCGTCACACTGAACGCCCGCGCGCTCGGCCGGAAACTTGGCCGGTGTTCGCCGGGTCTTCCCCCTGATCCCAGGCCGACGTTCCGGCCGCCGCTCAGGAGATGCACGATGGCCCTCGACACGCGCGACATCTACGTCACGGCTCTGAAGAACACCCACGCCCTGGAGATGCAGGCGCTCCAGATCATGGAGCGCCAGGTCGAACGGCTGCAGAACTATCCCGAGATGGAGGCGGCGCTCCGCCGCCACATCGACGAGACCCACGGCCAGCGCACACGCCTGGAGGAGGCGCTGCACAGCCTGGCCGAGAGCTCGTCCGCGCTGAAGGAGGGGTTCCTCGGCTTCGTCGGCAACATGATGGCGCTCGGGCACGCGCCGGCCCAGGACGAGATCCTGAAGAACGCCTACGCCAACCACGCCTTCGAGAACTTCGAGATCGCGGCCTACACCTCGCTGCTCGCGATCGGCGAGGCCGCCGGCCAGCAGGGGCATGCCGCCGCCTTCCAGCAATCGCTGAAGGAGGAGGAGGGCATGGCCGCCAAGGTGCGCGAGCTCGTCCGCCCGACGACCCTGCGCTACATCGAGCTGTCCACCGCCGGCGAGAAGGCCGACCGGTAAACGACCAGGGAGGGCGACGTCTTCGGCGCGAAGAGCGCCGCGCGGAGCGGCGGGCTTGTCCGGACGGATGTCCGGGCATGCGTCGAGCGGAGCGGAAGCCTAAGCCCGCGGAGGCGGGCGCCGGCGATCGAGGCCGGCAAGAAGCCCAAGATGATCGCTTTTTGAGCGATCACCGAGGGGCGTTGCTCGCGACCGGCTTTGCGCCCTATGTCGGACGGGTCGGCCGCGCCGGCCCGCCAGGACGAAACAGCTCGATGCGCTTCACCGGAACCGAGTCCTACGTCGCGACGCCCGACCTGACGGCGGCCGTCAACGCCGCCATCGTGCTCGAGCGGCCGCTGCTGGTGAAGGGCGAGCCCGGCACCGGCAAGACGGTGCTGGCCGAGGAGATCGCCAAGGGCCTCGGCGCCCGGCTCCTCACGTGGAACGTGAAGTCGACCACCAAGGCGCAGCAGGGCCTGTACGAGTACGACGCGGTCTCGCGCCTGCGCGACTCGCAGCTCGGCGACCCGCGGGTCTCGGACATTGCGAACTACATCCGCCGCGGCAAGCTGTGGGAGGCCTTCACCGCCGACGAGCGCCCGGTGCTCTTGATCGACGAGATCGACAAGGCCGACATCGAGTTCCCGAACGACCTGCTCACCGAGCTCGATCGCATGGAGTTCTTCGTCTACGAGACCGGCGAGACGGTGCGGGCGGATCGCCGCCCGGTGGTGATCATCACTTCGAACAACGAGAAGGAGCTGCCGGACGCGTTCCTGCGCCGGTGCTTCTTCCACTACATCAAGTTCCCGGACGCGCAGACGCTGCAATCGATCGTCGACGTGCACTATCCCGGCATCAAGCACCGCCTCGTCGAGGAGGCGCTGCGGGTGTTCCTGGAGACCCGCGAGGTGCCGGGCCTCAAGAAGAAGCCCTCGACCTCGGAACTCCTCGACTGGCTCAAGCTCCTCGTCTCGGAGGACGTCGATCCCGAGACGCTGCGCGAGACCAATGCCCGCAAGCTGATCCCGCCGCTGCACGGGGCGCTGCTCAAGAACGAGCAGGACGTCAGCCTGTTCGAGAAGCTGGCCTTCATGATGCGGCGCGAGGGGCGCGGGGGCTGAGGCGCCGTTTCGGCGTCCTCCTTCCTGGTCCCGGGCGGACCGACCCCCATGCATCCCCTCGCCCCGCCTGCGGGGAGAGGGCCGTGTCTCCCCCTTGTCGGGGAGCACGGCGAGGCGGCAGCCGAGGGTGAGGGGGGGGTGGACGGAGGAGGGCTCGTTCGTCGAAGCCCCCTCACCGCCGCTGCGGCTTCGCCTCTGCTTCCTGCAGGCACGACGCGGTGCCTGCAGGCCTCTTCCCGCGTGCGAGGAGAGGGGGCCGCGCGTCGGACCCGCGAAAGACGCATCCCGCTCTGTCCATCGTATCGCACTCACTCAGATCGCGCCGCATGAAGATGAAAAAGCTCGGCCGCACCGGCCTCGACGTGTCCGCCCTCTGCCTCGGCTGCATGACCTACGGCATCCCTGAGCGCGGGCCCCATCCCTGGACGCTGCCGGAGGACGAGAGCCGTCCGCTGATCCACCAGGCGCTCGACCTCGGCATCAACTTCTTCGACACGGCCAACTACTATTCCGACGGCACCAGCGAGGAGATCGTCGGGCGGGCGCTGAAGGATTACGGCGACCGCGACAGCCTCGTCGTCGCGACGAAGTGCTACTTCCCGCTCAAGGACCAGCCGAACGCCGGCGGCCTCTCGCGAAAAGCGATCTTTTCCGCGATCGACGCCAGCCTGAAGCGGCTCGGCATGGACCACGTCGACCTGTTCCAGATCCACCGCTGGGACTACGACACCCCGATCGAGGTGACGCTCGAGGCGCTGCACGACGTGGTGAAGGCCGGCAAGGCGCGGTATCTCGGCGCCTCGTCGATGTACGCGTGGCAGTTCTCGAAGGCGCTCTACACCGCGGACCTCCATGGCTGGACGCGGTTCGCGACCATGCAGAACCACGTCAACCTGCTGCATCGCGAGGAGGAGCGCGAGATGCTGCCGCTCTGCCGCGACCAGGGGATCGCCGTGCTGCCCTGGAGCCCGCTCGCCCGCGGGCGGCTGACCCGCGACCCCGATTCCACCACCGCGCGCCAGGACAGCGACGCCGTCGGCAAGGGCCTCTACGACGCGGCCGCCGCGGCGGACGAGGCGATCATCGCCAAGGTCGCCGAGATCGCGAAGGCCCGCGGCGTGCCGCGCGCGCAGGTGGCCCTCGCCTGGGTCGCGGCCAAGCCCGAGGTCGCCGCCCCGATCGTCGGCGCCTCGAAGGGGGGCCACCTCACCGACGCGGTCGCCGCCCTCGACCTCGTGCTGACGCCGGAGGAGACGCAGGGCCTCGAAGCGCTCTACACCCCGCACCCGATCGTCGGATTCGCCTGATGCGCCGCCTGCTGCTCCTGCGCCACGCCAAGTCCGACCGGCCGCCGGGCGTCTCCGACATCGACCGGCCCCTCGACGCCCGCGGCCGCGAGGCCGCGCCGCGGATGGGCGCCTACCTCGCGAGCGAAGGCCTGAAGCCGGACCTCGCCCTGGTCTCGCCGTCGAAGCGCACGCGGGAAACCTGGGAGGCGGTGGCGACCGCCCTCGACGCGGTGCGCGTGCGCATCGTCGAGACGATCTACGAGGCCCCGCCCGCCGCGCTGCTTGCGGCCGTCCGCGAAAGCCCCGACACGGCCGACACCTTGATCCTCGTGGGCCACAACCCCGGCACCGAGGCGCTCGCCGACATGCTGGTGGCGGAGGGCGCGCGCGCCGCGCAGAAGCGCCTCGCGCAGGGCTTCCCCACGGCGGCGCTGGCGGTGATCGAGTTCGACGTGGCGCATTGGAGCGAGGTCGGCCGCAACGGCCGCCTGGAGCGCTTCGTGCGGCCGAAGGACTTGAGCCCCGACCTGACGGATTAGGGGCGAACACGATCAGCTTGATCGCGAGAATGGCGGCCCGGCCGGAGAATGGACGTCACTCGGGTTTCCGGTGCCCGAGACTCTCGGCGAGGCGCACGAGATATCCGTCGGGGTCTTGGACGAGGAACTCTCGTTGGCCGGCCTCGATCGGACCTGTCCGATACCAGGCCTCCCTCGGCTCATCGAACAGCGGCCAGCGCGCGGTCTCGAGCGCGGCCAGGATCGGGTCCAGCCGGTCGACCATGATCTGGAAGTTCACCCCCCGGCCGTAGGGACGATCCAGGACGCCCGTCGACCAGCGACCGTTCAGCTGACACAGCATGATCTGGGCTCTGCCCCGCGTGAGATAGGCGAAGCGGGCGGCCGGGCGATCGTAGGCGATGGCGAACCCGAGCAGGTCGCACCAGAACCGCAGGCTCGCATCGAGATCGCTGACGGACAGCTCCGGCGTCAGGGCCGAGAAGCCGCCTTCCGGGGGAGCGCCGGAGCCTGAAGCGCGGGCGCGTTCGACGGGGTCGGGAAGCGGCTCCATGCCGTCGATAAGGTCATCGTCCGAGCGAGGCGGTCAAGGCTTGCGCACCGTCGCAAACCCTTGGTCACGTCGTCGAGCCGGTTGCGTTTCGACCCCGGCCGAACGGCTCAGAGGTCGCCGAACGCCAGCTGCCCCTGGTTGCGCCGCGGCGCGGGGGCGGTCTTGGCCTTGACCGGGATGCTCTTGCCCGACGCGCGCTTCACCGTGGGCGCCTTGCGCGCCGTCGGCTCGCCGCGCAGGCGGGCGAGCGCCTTGTCGCGGGCCACCGCCTCGGGGGCGTGCGGATCGCCGTCGAGCCACTTGCCGCGCTTGATCACCTCGTTGACCCGCCCCTGGTTCACGCCGACCTTGAAGGCGATCTCCTGCTGGGTCATCCCGGTGGAGGCGTGCAGGTCGAGGATGGCGTGGGCGAGTTCCGGCGTCATCTTCTGCCCGGTCAGCCGGCGGGCGGGCTTCACCGTGCGGGTGGCGCGGTCGCGCTCGCGCAGGCGCTCCAGCAGCGCGAGCGCCATGTTCATGCCGTGCTCGCGCAGCGACTCCTCGAATTCCTTCAGCGTCGCCATCGGCGAATGATCCTTGCGCGGGCGAGACCGCCCGGAACAGGGGGAGAACGTGCCGCCTCGGCATCGGTTGCGCAAGGCGTTCCGGTTGCGGCATCCCGGGATGACAGGACGCAGGTGCCGTCATCCACCGGAAAACCGCCGCGGCTGGCCCTTCCCGCGGGCGTCGGCTAAACCCGCGGACCCGCGAAGCCGGCCACGCGACAGGACACGCGACCCGCATGATCAGCCCGATCCTCACCGTCCCCGCTGCGGGATCCGCCGCGAACGGCTCGCTCGCCGCGGCACTCGAAGGCGGCGCGGTGCTGATGTTCCCCGATCTCGACTTCCCGTTCAGCGACTTCGAGCGGCGCTTCACCGAGCGCCCGTTCGCCGACGGCAAGGCCAAGAACGTCAACATCCGCGGCGAGGCGGCGAGCCTCCGGGGCGCCGCCGGCACGCCGGAGGAGCAGGAGGCCCTGCGCCGGCTGCTGGTGCGCTATCGCGGTTTCGCCGAAGCGCTGATCGCGCGCCACCTGCCGGAATATGCCGACCGGATCAGCCTCGCCGGCACCTCGTACCGGCCCTTCGACGTGGACCGGCGCAAGATGAGCTGGCGCCGCGACGACACCCGCCTGCACGTCGACGCCTTCCCCTCGAACCCGATCGGCGAGAAGCGCATCCTGCGGGTGTTCCGCAACATCAACCCGAGCGGCCAGCCGCGCCTGTGGCGGGTGGGCGAGGATTTCGGCTCGATGGCCGACAAGTTCCTGCCCAAGCTCCCGGGCTATTCGCCGCTCTCGGCGCGCCTGCTGGCGGCGCTCCGCATCACCAAGGCGCGGCGCTCGGAATACGACCACCTGATGCTGCACCTGCACGACGCCCTGAAGCAGGACGAAGGCTACCAGGCGAACGCCCCCCAGGCCGACGTGGAATTCCAGCCCGGCCAGACCTGGGTGACCTTCTCCGACCTCGTCATGCACGGGGCCATGGGCGGCCGCTACATGCTGGAGCAGACCGCCTACCTGCCGGTCTCCGCCCAGGCCGACCCGGAGACGAGCCCGCAGCGGATCCTCGCGCGCAAGCTCGGCCGCCCGCTCCAATAGGTTTTTTCCGCACAAGGACGTGACACGAATGATCCTCGAAATCGCGCAGGTCGAGATCAAGCCCGGCATGGAGGCCGAGTTCGAGGCCGGCATCAGTCGGGCCGCCGAGATCTTCCGGGTCGCCGCCGGCTGCCGCAGCTTCGACGTGCGGCGCTCGGTCGAGCATCCGCAGCGCTACCGCCTGCTGATCGAGTGGGAGACGCTGGAGGCCCACACCAAGGACTTCACCGGCTCGCAAGCTTGGCAGGATTACCGCGCCATCGTCTCCCCGTGCTTCGCGAGCCCGCCCGCGGTGGAGCACACCGAGCGGGTGCTGAAGGCGTTCTGACGGATCGCTCGACGCGCCCCCTCTCCCGAACGGGAGAGGCGACCCGCGCTTCCTGCGGAGTGATCGGTCCCGAAGCATCGACAGAGCTTGCGCCCACGTCGTCCCGCAACGATGCTCGCGCAAAGCTCGGGCGAGACAAGAAGCACATGATCCAGCGTCCCCTCCGCATCGGCACCCGCGGTAGCCCGATGGCGCTCGCGCAGACCGGCATGGTCCGCGACAAGATCGTGGCGGCCAACCCCGGCCTCGAGACCGAGCTGGTCGTCGTCACCACCGTGGCGGACAAGATCCTGGACCGGCCGCTCTCCGAGATCGGCGGCAAGGGGCTGTTCACCAAGGAATTGGAGCAGGCGCTGTTCTCCGACGAGGTGGATGTCGCCGTCCACTCGATGAAGGACGTCGAGACCTGGCTGCCCGAGGGGCTGGTCATCGCCTGCATCCTGGCGCGCGACGACCCGCGCGACGCCTTCCTGTCGCCGCGGGCCTCCGGGTTCGCGGAACTGCCCGAGGGCGCGCGCGTCGGCACCTCCTCGCTCCGGCGCGCGGCGCAGGTGCTGATGCGCCGGCCGGACCTGCGGATCGTGCCGCTGCGCGGCAACGCCAACACCCGCATGCGCAAGCTCGAGGCCGGCGAGTGCGACGCGACGCTGCTGGCGCTCGCCGGCCTCGAGCGCCTCGGCCTGGAGGGCATGGCGCGCTCGGTGCTCTCGGTCGAGGAGATGCTGCCGGCGGTGGCCCAAGGGGCGCTGGGCATCGAGGCCCGCGAAGGCGACGCCGAGATCCACGCGCTGCTGGCCCCGTTGGCCTGCGCCCGCACCACCACCGCCATCGGCGCCGAGCGGGCGCTGCTGGCCGAGCTCGACGGCTCCTGCCGCACGCCGATCGCGGCGCTGGCGCGGATCGAGGGCGACACGCTCAGCCTCAACGGCCTGCTGTTCCTCCCCGACGGCAGCCGCCATTGGGCCGCCTCCCGCTCGGGCCCGGTCGCCGACGCGGCCCGGATCGGCCGCGAGTGCGGGGCCGAGATCAAGGCGGCGGCGGGCGAGATCTACACGAAGCACCTGCAGTAGGCCGCGGCGCCCCGGACGGATGGAGCGCGGGTCCCCTCTCCCGTTCGGGAGAGGGACAGGGTGAGGGGCGAGGTCTTTCCGGACATGTCGCCCCCCTCACCCCAACCCTCTCCCATTCGGGAGAGGGGGCCGGTCGGCGTGTCCTGATTTCGCCTCACGCCACGCTGCGTTCGATCTGCTCCTCGTCGCAGATCACGCCCGCCGTGCCCTCGTATTCCGCGGCGAAGTCGTGGGCGGCCTGCACCGGGGCCGGGGTGGTGCGGTCGGCCGCGAAGGTGGCGAGGAACGAGCGCATCACGTGGCGCACGCCCGCGTCGTTGATGGTGCGCAGGTCGTCGTTGTAGTAGCGCCCCGCGTTCACGTTGCTGGTGACGATGTCGTAGGCGGGGAAGTACACCGCCCGCGGGTCGCCGGAGGCGCAGGCCTCGCCCGCCGCCACCCGCAGCACCGACTTCGAGTAGCTGTTCGATTCCATCACGTGCCGGTCCATGAAGGTGGCGATCATCGGCACCGGCGAGACCGTGAGGATGATGCGGGCCGAAGCGTTCACGCTCCAGAGCCGTTCGAGGAAGCCCTGCAGGTCGGCGAGCACCTCGGCCGCGCCGGCGTTGACGCATTCGTAGAGCGCCGGATCGTAGGTGCCGCCGGCGACGCCCGGGGCCAGCGGCAGGGCGGCCCCGTCGGCGCGCCAGCGCCAGCCCTCGGTGAGGCCCAGCGTCAGCACGAACACGTCCAGCGTCTCGAACAGGCGGCGCACCTCGGCCAGATGCGCGTCGCGGGCGGCCACCACCGCGGCCTCGTCGGGGAAGCCCGCGGGCTCGACGGTGGGGCGGAACGGGTCGACGTAGCGGCCGTCCTCGCGCAGCCACGCCTTCAATTCGGGCTCGAACCGGCCGTAGGCGCGGTCGAACAGCTGCACGAACTGGCGCGTGTAGTAGAGGTTGCCGTAGCGGGCCGAGAAGGTGCCGAACTGGCGCGCGTCGGCCTCCGCGCGGGCGGTGCCCTCGGGGGCGGGCTCCGTCACGTAGTAGTTGAAGCCCTCCGCTCGAAGAGCCTCGGCGACGCGCTGGGCGAAGCACGATCCGCCGGTGGCGACCTTGTCGCCCTGGCCGATGGAGAAGGGGGCGCGCGGCCGCGGATCGACCGCGAACGGGGCGACGTTGGTCACGACCTTGCGCCAGAAACGCTCGGCCGGTAGACCGCTATAGGGGTTGGCCGTCATCTTTTGGACCCTTCCTCCGACCTCCGGCGCGTCCGCCTCGGCGATGCGTCCCGAGATTCTTAGCCCCACCCGATGCACCCGGCGCGAACGTGGCCCTGTCCGATCTGCCCAGGCGCGCCCGCGGCGCGTTCTCGTTGTCGCCGCCATCCTGGGCGACACCGTGGCGCGCCAAGCCCGCCGCCGACGCGGGCCGCCGCGGACCACGGATCGCGGTGCTCGGCAACTGCCAGGCCCGCGGGGTGGCCCAGGCGATGCGGCTCCTGGCGCCCGACAGCCCCGTCCGCTTCCTGCCGATGGGAACGCTCGGGCGCGACCACGGCCACATCGACGGCCTGGTCTCGACGCTCGCCTCCAGCGACCACGTGTTCTCGCAGCTGTTTCCGGCCGGTCTGCTCCCGGGGGGCGACATCACGGTGCTCCGCCGCCGCGACCCGCGCACCCGGATGTTCCCGACGATCGTGTTCTCGGCCTTCCACCCGGACATGGTCTACGCCGGCCGGGTCGAGGACCTGGCGGCGCTGAAGCTCGCGCGCTCGCCGCTGGGGCAGTACCACTCGGCCATCGCCCTGTGCGCCCACCGCCTCGGCCTCACCGCGGCCCAGACGGAGCGGTTGTTCCGCGAAGACGTCTTCCGCCGGCTCGGCTACCTCGACCAGTGGGAGCCGGCGGTGCGCGAGCTGGTCGGCGGCGGGGCCATGGTCGGCTTCGGGCTGGAGCGCGAGATGAGCCGCTGGGGCCGGCGCGGCGCGTTCATGCACGTGATCAACCACCCGAAGGTCTTCGTGATCGCCGACATCGCCCGGCGCCTGCTCGTCGAGAGCGGCTTCACGCCGGAGCCGGTGGAGATCGAGGACTACCTCGGCGACGAGCTCGCCCGCGACGTGGTCTGGCCGGTCTACCCGCCGATCGCCGAGGTCTACGGGTTGACCGGCTCGTACCTGTTCAAGACCAAGCCCCGCGGCGACGCCTTCCCGGACCTCTACGACCTGCCCGGCTTCCTCGCGGCGAGCTTCGCGCTCTACGACGCGGCCGAGCCCGGCGACCTCGCCTGCGCCCGGGTCGAGGAATGGATCGCCGCGCCGGAGATCGTGGCGATGTTCCGCGCGGCGTGAGCCGGCGGCGCCCGGGGCGAGGCGCCTGGTTCGTCCGTGCGAACGCCCTGCGGTCACACCGCCGCGCGGACCGGCGCGTCGAGGCGGCCCCGCGCCATCATCCGCACCACCTGCTCGACGTCGCGGATCTGGAACGGCTTGCGCAGGTACAGGCTGCCGCCGACGGCCCGCGGGGGCAGGGCGGGGGCCGTCGAGGTGTAGACCACCGGCCGGTCGGGATGCAGCGCGCGGAAGGCCTCGGCCACGCTCCAGCCGTCGATCAGGCCGGGCAGGCGAATGTCGGTGAACAGACAGTCGATCGCGCGGCCGCGCTCGCGCAGGATCGTCAGCGCGGCCTCGCCGCTCGACGCCTCGACCACGCCGATGCCCTGGGTCGCGCAGAGCGAGGCGATGATCTCGAGGAGCAGGTAGCTGTCCTCGACAATGAGCACGTTCTGGGCGGAAGGCATCGCGGTCGATCCGGCGGTCGGTGCGCGAGCTTGGGGGCCAAGGCGGTTAACGCTCGGTGAAGGCGCCCGGGCTCGAGGCCTGCTCGGCCCGTCTCGGCGAGCGACGATGTTGCGCCGCCGCAACGCCGCGCCCGAATTCGGCGCGCCGTGCCGACCGGGCCGCGCGACCGCCGCATTGGGAGCGCCTGACGGGGCCGGCGACGCGCCGGGCGACAGGCTCGGTCCGGCGTGCGCAACGACACATCGGCGGCGGATGGGCCGTGTTGGAAACCTCGCGTCAAGCTTGATGGAACCTTCGCTTAACCCGATCGGCCTAAAGCCCAATCTCGTTTGAACGCGCGGACCTCAACGCGCCCAACTCGCCGCGACCCGCGCCGGGCCGGCGCACCTCAAGTCCGCTCGTGGAGTGACAGACATGCCCCGATCCGCGCGCTTCCGCGCCGCCTCCCTGCGCACCCTTTCCCTGCGCACCCTCTCCCTGGGCCTCGCCCTCTGCGCCGGCCTCGCGGTCTCGGCCTGCAGCAGCGACAAGGACCTCGCCGACGCCTCGGCCTTCGGCGGCGGCGCCTCGACGCCGGGCAGCGCGCAGGACTTCGTCGTGAACATCGGCGACCGGGTGTTCTTCGAGTCCGACTCGACCGACCTGACGCCCACCGCCACCGGCACCCTCGACAAGCAGGCGGCCTGGCTGCAGCGCTACCCGCGCTACAGCTTCCTCATCGAGGGCCATGCCGACGAGCGCGGCACCCGCGAGTACAACTTCTCGCTCGGCGCCCGCCGCGCGCAGGCCGTGAACGACTACCTCGCCTCCCGCGGCATCGGTGCCGGCCGGATGCGCACCGTCTCCTACGGCAAGGAGCGCCCGGTCGCGGTCTGCAACGACATCTCGTGCTGGTCGCAGAACCGCCGCGCCGTGACGGTGCTCGACCGCGGCGCCGGAAGCTGACCGGCAGGCGCGACCTTCGTCACCGGACGACCCCGCATCCCGCCTTCGCCACCCCGCGGCCCCCTCAGGCGGCCGCCCCGGGGTGAGCGGTGGGGGCGGCACCCGCCACGACGCGTCCAGCCGACCCGTCCGGCGCAGGTCAACCTCTCGCGACGTGTCGGCAGAGGTTGCCGAGGATGGCGGCCCAGCCGCTGCGCTGCTGCTCGATGGGAAAACGGGTCTCGGGATCGAACGCGACCTTCACGCCGGTCCGCTCGCCCAACGCGGTGAACGCGACCACCGCATGACGGTCGCCGAACGCGTATTCGATCCGTTCGTTCGGGACGATCCTGGTGTAGGTGCCCGCGAAATCGAAGCCCATGCTGCCGTCCTTTGCCTCCATGCGCGAGGTGAACGTGCCGCCTTCCCGAAGGTCGACGGTCGCCGTCGGACAATGCCAGTCGTCGGACGCGAAATTCCACTGCGTGATCTGGTCCGGCGTCGTGTAGGCGTCCCAGACGACGCCGACCGGTGCGGAGGCCGTCGCTTCTACGATGATCCGTTCCTGGGGCATGTGAACTCCGCATCCGGCCGTTCGCGATTCCGCGGGCCGCACCTCACACCGGGCCGGTCGCGGCGGCAACCTCCGGGGCGGCCGCGCCCAGGGCGACGCGCCGCGGAACGGCGCGAATCTCCGGTGCGCCGCCGCGTGCGGCCGATCCTGGAGGCCCGCATCTCACCGCGCGGCTCGATGAGCCCGAAGCCGACATCGCCTTAACTTTGCCGCGCTGGGCGGCATCTGCTACCGGCCTCGCGCCGACCTTGCGCGCTCCCTGTCACGACCGGTGCCACCATGCTCCGCCGCCTGCTTCTCGCCTCCTGTGCCGCCTTCAGCCTCGCCGCCCCGGCCGCGGCGCAGGACGCCTCCGAATTCGTCGTGCGCCTCAACCGGATCGAGAACCAGTCCCGGCTGATGGCCGGGCAGATCGAGACGCTGCAATACGAGAACCGGCAGCTCAAGGAGCAGCTTCGGAAGTTCCAGGAGGACGTCGAGTTCCGCCTGAACGAGAAGGGCGGCGGCAAGTCCGCGCCCGCGCCGAGCCGGGAGCCGGCCGGCGCCGTCAACGGCGGCAACCCGGGCGCCCCCCGCCCGCAGAAGCGCGGCGACGCCTTCGACCCCGAGCAGAACCCGGGCCGCCCCGGCGCGCCGATGCAGCTCGGCGCCGCCCAGCCCTCCGCTCCGGTCGCCGCGCCCGCCCCGGCCGCGCCGATGGCGCAGACCCGGCGCCTGCCGGAGCCGGCGATCGACGACGGCGAGGATGCCGAGACGCGGGGCGCTCCCGGCTACGACGAGCCCGTCGACCTGTCGCCGCCCGCCCGCGTCGGCACCACCGGCGCGCTGCCGAACCCGGCGCGCGCGCCGGCGAGCGTCGCGGCCACCGGCTCGGGCGACGCGACCAGCGACTACGAGGCGGCCGTCGGGCACATCCGCGAGAAGCGCTACGAGCAGGCGGAGATGTCCTTCCGCCAGTTCATCCAGTCGCACCCGCGCGACGGCCACGTGCCGGCGGCGACCTACTGGCTCGGCGAGAGCTACCTGCAGCGCAACCGCAACCGCGAGGCGGCCGAGCAGTTCCTGAAGGTCTCGACCGACTACGCCCGCTCGCCCCAGGCGCCGGAGGCGATGCTCAAGCTCGGCGTCTCGCTGAACGCCCTGGGCGCCCGAGAGCAGGCCTGCGCGACGCTGGCCGAGCTCGACCGCAAGTTCCCCGCCGCGGGCTCGACCGTGCGCCAGAGCGTGGCGCGCGAGCAGAAGCGCGCACGCTGCGCGGCGTGAGCGGCCCGCGCGACGATCCCGACCCCCGGATTCGTCGCGCCCTCGACACCGCCCTCGCACCTTGGCTGGCCAGCGACGCAATCCTGCTGCTCGCCGTCTCCGGCGGCCCCGATTCCACCGCCCTGATGCGGGCCGCCGCGGGCCGGCGCGACGGGCTCTTCGTCGCCACCGTCGATCACGGCCTGCGCCCCGAATCCGCTGAGGAGGCCCGCGCCGTCGCCGCCGCCGCCGCCGTGCTCGGGCTCCCGCACGCGATCCTGCGTTGGGACGGCGCCCACCCCGGCACCGCCATCCAGGCGACGGCGCGCGCCGCCCGCTACCGCCTGCTCGCCGCGCACGCCGCCTCGGTCGGCGCCGGCTACCTGCTGACCGGCCACACCCGCGACGACCAGGTCGAGACGGTGCTCATGCGCCTGATCGCCGGAAGCGGCCCCGCGGGCCTTGCCGGGATGCGGCGGGAGCGCCCGCTGGCGCCGGGGCTCGTGCTGGCCCGCCCCTTCCTCGACATCCCCAAGGTCGATCTCGTCGCCTGGTGCGAAGCGGAGGGCGTCGGCTTCGTCCGCGACCCCTCGAACGCCGACGACCGCTACGGCCGGGTGCGCCTTCGCCGGTTGCTGCCGCTGCTCGCCGCCGAAGGGTTCACGAGCGAACGATTCGCAAAGGTGGCCGAGCGCGCCGCCCGCGACGACGCGGCGCTGGCCGCGATGGCGGACTCCGCCTTCCGGCAAGCCGTCTTCGCCGCGCCTTCCGTGAAAGGGCGGGGCG
The DNA here is from genome assembly GCF_008040045.1 of Methylobacterium sp. WL8. Lineage (NCBI taxonomy): Bacteria > Pseudomonadati > Pseudomonadota > Alphaproteobacteria > Hyphomicrobiales > Methylobacteriaceae > Methylobacterium > Methylobacterium sp. WL8. The sequence goes on from NZ_VRVF01000069.1 coordinate 26,728, forward strand.
ATGGCAGAGGAGGGGCGTCCGATCCACTCCCTCATCCTGAGGTGCCGGAGCGGAGCGGAGGCCTCGAAGGAGCCATCGAGAGGCCGCTGCGACCCCTGGAGCCCTCCTTCGAGGCGGCTGACGCCGCACCCCAGGATGAGGTGGTGAGGGGTATCGAACCAGCTGCGATCACCTCCCCCGCAGAGAGGGGAGGGGGTGCTGCGGCGATCGGGCCGCTCCATCTCGACGGCCCCACCCTCGCCGACCTCCCCGAGGCCGTCGCGCTCCGCGTCGTCGACCTCGCCCTCGACCGGGCCGGCGGCGCGCTGCCGCGGCGGCTGGAGCGGTTGGAGCGGCTGGTGCTCGGCGACCTGCTCCCGGCGCTGCGGGCGGGGCGCCCGGTGCGGCGCACCCTGCGCGGCCTCGTGGTCGCCGCCGACGCGGCCGGCCGCGTGACGATCCGGCCGGCGCCA
>NZ_VRVF01000006.1:0-120568 GCF_008040045.1 Methylobacterium sp. WL8
GATACGGTGGTGGCGGCGGCGGCTTCGGCGGCGGCGCTCCCCGGGCTGCGGCCGCCCCCACGGGCCCGGAGCGCGACGCCACGGTGAAGTGGTTCAACAAGGAGAAGGGCTTCGGCTTCGTCGAACTCGGCGACGGCTCGGGCGACGCCTTCCTCCACATCCGCGCCGTCGAGGCGGCCGGCCATGACGACCTGCAGCCGGGCACCCGGCTCACCGTCCAGACTGCGCAGGGCCAGAAGGGTCCGCAGGTGACCAACGTGACGAGCGTCGACACCTCGACGGCCGAGGCGGCTCCGCCCCGGCGCGAGATGCGCGATGCGCGTCCCCCGCGGGCGGGCGGCTTCGGCGCCCCCGGCGGCGGCTACGGTGCCGGCGGCGGTGGTTACGGCGGCGCCGGTGGCGGCTACGGCGGAGCGGGTGGTGGCTACGGCGCCGGTGGCGGTGGTGGCCGCGTTGCCTCCGGTCCCTCGACCGAGATGCAGGGCACCGTGAAGTGGTACGACCCGGCTAAGGGCTTCGGCTTCGTGTCGGTGAACGACGGCGGCAAGGACGTGTTCGTCCATCGCTCCGCCCTGTCGCGCGCCGGCCTCGAGTCGCTGGCCGAGGGTCAGACCGTGACGCTCGCAGTGGTCGACGGCCAGAAGGGCCGCGAGGCCCAGAGCATCAACGTCGACGATTGATCGTCGGCGAATCGGACGAACGCGGCGATCTCGCTTCCGCCGCGTTCCCGGTGAGATTGCAGACGGCGGTCCCTTCCAGGGCCGCCGTTTCGCGTTTCGGATCGACAACCGGGCAAGCTCGCATGCGTCGCACCCTTTCGCTCGTCCTGGTTCTCGGGCTCGCGACATCCGCGCAGGCCGAGGATTTCACCGGCGCCTATGCCGGCGTGAACCTCGGCTACGGTTTCGAGCGCGGGCGGGATGCGAAGACGCCGGGTGCTGTCCCGGGAGCGCGTGCGGGGACGCCCAGCGCCAACGACCTCCCGCCGAGCGCGTCGCTGGCCGCGAAGTCGCTCCGCGCATCGCGCCCGGCCGCCGCGCGCTGAGAGATGTCGGCGCGCACCACGGGGATTACTGCCCCGCCATCGCCTTGATGATGAAGTCGCGCCGCACGAAGCTCGCGTAGTCCGGCTGGGCCGCGAGGTTGCCGAGGGCGATCTGGGTGTCGAGGGCGATCTTCAGGGCATCCGGCGTGATGTCGACGCTCTCGGGATAGACCTTGTCGCCCATCATGCGCTTCACCGCGGCCTCGACGACGGTCGGGTCGAGGTTCGGGAACTCCTTCTTCGCGACCGCGACCGCCTTGGCCGGCTCGGATTGCATCAACCGGATCGCCGCCTGCATGCCGTTGACGAAGGCCTGCGCCACCACGGGATCCACGTCCTTGCGCGCGCTCACCGCCGAGAAGGCGTAGGGTCCGTACTTCTCGGGGAAGCCGAGGACGACCTTCATGCCCTTCGCCGCGACCTGGTCGAGGCCGGGCTCGTACAAAACGGCGACTTTGGCCTGGCCGGCCAGGAACGGGCCGGGCTCGGTGCCGAGCTGCACCTGCGTCAGCGTCACGTCGTCCTTCGACAACCCGTTCTCCTTGAGGAGCTTCAGGAACAGCGAGGTGCTGGTCGTCGGCATCAATCCGGTGACGATGGTCTGGCCCTTGAGGTCCTTCACGTCCTTGAACGCGAAATCCGGCGTCGTCGCGATCCAGACGGCCGCACCGTTGACGACGTTGGCGACGACGCCGACGGGGGCGCCCTTCGAGGCCGCCACCGCGGTCCATTCCGGACCGTGGATCGAGAACTGTGCGCTCTTCGAGATCACCGCCGAGAGCGCGACGCTCGGGGCGCCGGCGGTCTCCTTGGTGACCTCGATGCCGGCCTTCTCGAACAACCCCTCGTCGAGGGCCACGTAGAGCGGCAGGTAGAGCATCGATTGGAAGGCTTGGCTCACCGTCGCCTTCAACGCCGCCGCCGAGGCCGGCGCGGCTCCCAGCAGCCAAGCCGCGGCGACGGTCGCGAGGAGGGGACGGCGCTGGATCATCGGGGCCACTCGTTCTGCAAAGGAAAGGGCAGGGAAGGGGGAAAGGGCAGTCGCGCGCGACGCGGCGGCCTGGAGCTCAGACCTGAACGCTGCCGGCGGTGTCCACCTGCCGCCACGGCAGGATGCGGCGTTCGGCGAAATCGATGACGTGGTAGAGCAGGAAGCCGACGAACATCAGCACGAACAGCCCGACCCAGACGGCGTTGAGGTCGTAGAGCGACGAGGCGTTGTAGATCAGGTGGCCGAGCCCCGCCTGGGACGAGATGAACTCGCCGACGACGGCGCCGACGAGGGCGAAGCCGATGTTGATCCGGAACATCCCGATGATCGCCGGCAGCGTCGAGGGCACGATCACCGAGCGGAAGATCCGGTTCTTCGAGGCCCCCATCGAAGCTAGCAGCGCCTGCAGGTCGGGGTCCGCGTCCCGGGCGGCCTGATACGCCGCGATCAGCGCCACCAGGGCGGTGAGCGAAACCGCGAGCGCGACCTTCGAGATGAAGCCGGTGCCGAACCAGAGGATCACGATCGGCGCCAGCGCGATCTTCGGCACCGAGTTGATCGCCACGATGAACGGCTCGACGATCCGCGCGACCAGCACCGAATACCAGAGCCCGAGGCCCGCTGCGGAGCCGAGGACGGTTCCGATGACGAAGCCGAGGATGGCCTCCACCACCGTGAGCCAGGTGTCGTGGACGAGGCTGCCGTCCAGCACGCTCTTCACGAACACCCGCCAGATGCCCGAGGGGGCGCCGACCAGGAATTCAGTGAGCCATCCGGCGTCCACCGCGATCTCCCAGCTCGCAAAGAAAACCGCCACGGCCAGAATCTGGATCAGGCCGCGTCCGAGGGTGGTGTCGACCGCGCGCGCCAGGGCACCCGGTCTGCGGCGGGTCGCGGCCGGTGTCGCCGGGCTCTGCGCCGTCGGCGCCTGGTCTTGCGAAAGGCTTTGGATCGCCATCAGGCCGCCCTCGCTCGGGTCTGGATGTCGAGTTCGCCGCACAGGGTGTTGAAGTATTCCGAGAAGCGCGGATCGCTGCGGGCGCCGATCGGCGACCGATCGTTGAGCGCGATATCGTGCACCGCCTTCACCCGGGTCGGCCGGTTGCCGAGCACCACCACGCGCTTGGAGAGGGCCACGGCCTCGTCGATGTCGTGGGTCACGAGCACGACGGTCTTGTGAAACGTCCCGACGGCGTCGAGCAGCACGGCTTCGAGGTAGAGCCGGGTCTGGTAGTCCAGGGCCGAGAACGGTTCGTCGAGGAGCAGGATGTCCGGGTCCATGATCAGCGTCCGGATCAGCGCCGCCCGCTGCCGCATGCCGCCGGACAGAGTCTTCGGGTAGGCGTTCTCGAAGCCGGAGAGCCCGAAGCGGGCGAGGTAGTCCCGCGCCGTCTCGGTCGCGGCCCGGGCGTCGACGCCCTTCATCTCCAGGCCGAGCATGACGTTCTGCAGAACGGTGCGCCAGGGGAACAGCAGGTCCTTCTGCATCATGTAGCCGACGCGCCCCGAGAGCCCGGGCACGATCTCGCCACGGAAGCGCATCGTGCCCTCGTCGGGTTCGAGCAGGCCGGCGATGACGTTGAAGACCGTGGTCTTGCCGCAGCCGGACGGCCCGATGATGCTGACGAAGTCGCGCTCGTAGATGTCGAAGTTCAGTCCGTCGAGCACCGGCACCGCGCCGCCCCGAGATGGGAACGCCTTCCGGATGCCCCGCAGGGCGAGCTGCACGTCCCGGCCGTTCGCAAGCGCATCCATCGACGACTCCCCCGCTGGGGCGGAGCCGAGCAAGGCCTGGGCCAATCGGAATGCAAAATGCAGATTCGAGGCTGTTCGGGTGGCTTCACATCGACGCTCGCACCCGGAGCAAACCCCGAAACGAAGAAGGGCAAGACGCGTCGCCGCGTCTTGCCCTAGATCGTGTAAGATCGGAATTCTTTGGTGGGCGCACTAGGGTTCGAACCTAGGACCCGCTGATTAAGAGTCAGCTGCTCTACCAACTGAGCTATGCGCCCGATCGCCTGAGCGATCCGCCGCGGTCCACCAAGTCCCGCTGCGATGCGGGCTGATACCAACCGGGCCGGGGGCTGTCCACCCCGCGAGTGAGGTTTTCGCCCGCGGGCGGGGATTTTCCCCCGGCTCAGTCGGTTTTCGGACTACTCCGCCGCCGCGTGCTGCGCATGGATGCGCACGGCGGAGGCTGCCAGCTTGTTCAAGGCCGAGAGGTAGGCCTTGGCCGATGCGACCAGCGTGTCCGGGTCGGCGCCGCGCGCGGTGATCGAGCGCTCGCCCGCCTTCAGGCGGACCGAGACCTCGGCTTGCGCGTCGGTGCCGGCGGTGACCGCGTGGACCTGGTACAGCTCGAGCTGCGCCTCGTGCGGCACGAGCGCCTGAATCGCGTTGAACACCGCGTCCACCGGCCCGTTGCCGTCGGCCTCCTCGGTGAGCGTCTTGCCGTCCAGGGCGACCTTCATCGTCGCCCGCTGCGGCCCGCGGGTGCCGGCGATGACCGAGAGCGACACCAGGCGGATGCGGTCGTGCGCGGTGGCGAGGTTTTCGTCGACCAGCGCCTCGATGTCCTCGTCGTAGACGTGCTTCTTGCGGTCGGCCAAGGCCTTGAACCGCTCGAACACGTCCTGCAGCTGGTTGTCGGACAACTTCAGGCCGAGCTCGTCGAGCTTGGAGCGGAACGCGGCCCGACCGGAATGCTTGCCCATCACCAGGTTGGTCTTGGTGACGCCGACGGAGGCCGGCGTCATGATCTCGTAGGTCTCGGCGTGCTTGAGCATGCCGTCCTGGTGGATGCCGCTCTCGTGCGCGAAGGCGTTGCGGCCGACGATCGCCTTGTTGAACTGCACCGGGAAGTTGGTGGCGTGGCTCACGAGCTTCGAGGCGCGCGTCAGCATCGTCGACTCGATGCCGGTCTCGTAGGGCAGTACGTCGGAGCGGGTGCGGATCGCCATGACGACCTCCTCGAGCGCCGCGTTGCCCGCGCGCTCGCCGATGCCGTTGATCGTGCACTCCACCTGGCGCGCGCCGCCCTCGATGCCGGCCAGGGTGTTGGCGATCGCGAGGCCGAGGTCGTTGTGGCAATGGACCGAGAAGATCGCCTTGTCGGCATTCGGCACGCGCTCGCGCACCGCCTCGAACATCGCCCGGTACTCGCCCGGCGTGGCGTAGCCGACCGTGTCGGGCAGGTTGATCGTCGTCGCGCCGGCCTTGATCGCCGCCTCGACGCAGCGGCACAGATAGTCGATCGGGGTGCGGGTCGCGTCCATCGCCGACCACTCGACGTCGGAGACGAGGTCGCGCGCCTGCGCCACCGTCTTGAGGATGATCTCGACGACCTCGTCCTCGGTCTTGCGCATCTGGTGCGCGAGATGGATCGGCGAGGTCGAGACGAAGGTATGGATACGCCCCTGGCGCGCGTGCCGAACCGCTTCGCCGGCCCGCGCGATGTCGGCGGGGATGGCGCGGGCGAGCCCGGCGATGGTGGCTCGCTGGGCGCGCCGTGCGATCTCGGACACGGCCTCGAAGTCGCCGTTGGAGGCGATCGGGAAGCCGGCCTCGATCACGTCGACGCCCATCGCATCGAGCAACTCGGCCACCGCGAGCTTCTCGTCCAGCGTCATGGTCGCGCCCGGGCATTGCTCGCCGTCGCGCAACGTCGTGTCGAAGATCACGACTCGGTCTTTTTTCGTCTCGGAAGTGCTGGTCATCTCGTGTCAACCCTGTCGCGGCACCCTCCGCAATGCGGACCGGGCTGCCTTCGAAGCCTGAAGATCCGGCCGTGCGATCCCCTGAAGGCCCAGGCGTGCGCCCGGACGGCCCTCAGGGGCGGGTAAGCAGAAGCGTGCGGAGGGCGCGCGTCGGCGACGCCGCGGACGCGGCCTCGATGGCGACGGGTGCTGAGCCGGCGCTGGCCAAGGCTCGTCTCTCCTCGGCGCCGACCTCGGGACCGCACGGAGATGTGCGGGGCCGGCGACGCAGGATTCGTGGATATCCCTCCGCGGCGGCGAAGACAAGCGCGGCCATGGGACGGGCTCTCGCAAAGAAAAAGGCACCCGCGGAGCGATCCGCGGGTGCCTCGGATGGAATGGCCGCAGGAGGACGAGTCAGACGGCGATGCGCTCTTCGGCGTCCATCGGCTCGCGGAGCACGTAGCCGCGGCCCCAGACCGTCTCGATGTAGTTCTTGCCCTGGCTTGCATTGGCGAGCTTCTTCCGCAGCTTGCAGATGAACACGTCGATGATCTTCAGCTCGGGCTCGTCCATGCCGCCGTAGAGATGATTGAGGAACATCTCCTTGGTGAGCGTCGTGCCTTTCCGGAGCGAGAGGAGTTCCAGCATCTGGTACTCCTTGCCGGTGAGGTGGACGCGGGAGCCGGCGACCTCGACGGTCTTCTGGTCGAGGTTCACGATCAGGTCGGCGGTGGTGATCACCGACTGGGCGTGGCCCTTCGAGCGGCGGACGATGGCGTGGATGCGGGCCACGAGCTCGTCCTTGTGGAACGGCTTGGTGAGATAGTCGTCGGCGCCGAAGCCGAGGCCCTTAACCTTGTCTTCGATGCCGGCCATGCCCGACAGAATCAGGATCGGCGTCTTGACCTTGGCGACCCGAAGGTTGCGCAGTACCTCGTAGCCCGACATGTCGGGCAGGTTCAGGTCGAGCAGGATGATGTCGTAATCGTAGAGCTTGCCGAGATCGATCCCTTCCTCACCGAGATCGGTGGTGTAGGTGTTGAAGTTCTCGGACTTGAGCATCAACTCGATGCTCTGCGCCGTGGCGCCGTCGTCCTCGATCAGAAGTACCCGCATCGTCGATCCCCAGCCCGGCCGGCCGTATCAGCGTTCGGACACGTCGCCGCCATTCGTCCGCCACCGGCCTGTGGACGGACGCCCCATCGTCATTGACGTGAAACGCTATTCGTTAATCGTTAACAAAACCTGATTCTCCGTGGCAAGCGATCGTTTGCATCTGCCTCGGCCTTTTTTCGTCCGGTCTCGGCTGTCCGTCCCGACCGCCCCGACCGCCCCGACCGCGCGCGGCCGATGCCGTACTTTCAACGCCTGCCAAGTCCTTCACATGTCACGGGCCGCGCGCGTTCGTGGCCGTCGAGCCACATCCGCGACGCATGTCCGGGCCGGATCGAGGGACCCGAACCGGCCGTGCGATCGGCCCCGCTACAAGCCCGATGACCGCAGTGTTAAGGAGGGAGGTAAACGAACCGTTAGGGCATCACGGATGACGCAGGACCAGGGCGGGACCGCGGCTGGGACGCTCTCCGGCATCCGAGCCGGGCTGGAGCGGGTCGAGCCGCTCGAGACCTACGGCCGCGTCGTCGCGATTCGCGGGCTCCTCGTCGAGGTCGCAGGGCCGGTCGCCGCGATGCGGCTCGGTGGGCGGCTGGACGTGGAGGGCGCCGGCAGCGCCGGCTTGATCCCGTGCGAGATCATCGGCTTCCAGGGCGACCGGGCGCTTGCCATGCCGTTCGGCTCGCTGGAGGGCGTGCGCCGCGGCTGCCCGGCCTTCGTGCGCGACGAGGCCGCGGGCGCGATCCGTCCGTCGCCGGCGTGGCTCGGCCGCGTGGTCGATGCGCTCGGCCGACCGGTCGACGGTCTCGGCCCGCTCGCCAACGGACCTGAGATCTATCCGCTGCGCGCCGACCCACCGCCGGCCCACGCCCGCCGCCGGGTGGGAAAACCGCTCGACCTCGGCGTCCGCTGCCTCAACACCTTCCTGACGATGTGCGCCGGCCAGCGCATGGGCATCTTCGCCGGCTCGGGCGTCGGCAAGTCGGTGCTGCTGTCGATGCTCGCCCGCTACACCGCCGCTGACGTCGCGGTGATCGGCCTCGTCGGCGAGCGCGGTCGCGAGGTGCAGGAGTTCCTGCAGGACGACCTCGGCGCCGCAGGCCTCGCCCGCTCCGTCGTGGTGGTCGCGACCTCGGACGAGCCGGCCCTGATGCGCCGCAACGCGGCCTACGTGACCCTCTCGGTCGCCGAACACTTCCGAGACCAGGGCGCCAAGGTCCTGTGCATGATCGATTCGATCACGCGCTTCGCCATGGCCCAGCGCGACATCGGGCTCGCCGCGGGCGAGCCGCCGACGGCCAAGGGCTACACCCCGACGGTGTTTTCCGAGCTTCCGCGGCTGCTCGAGCGGGCAGGCCCGGGGGTGGGGGAGGGGACGATCTCGGCCCTGTTCACCGTGCTGGTGGAGGGCGACGACCACAACGAGCCGGTGGCCGACGCGGTGCGCGGCATCCTCGACGGGCACATCGTGATGGAGCGGTCCATCGCCGAGCGCGGACGCTACCCGGCGGTGAACGTGCTGCGCTCGGTCTCGCGCACCATGCCGCGCTCGTGCGATCCGGCGTTCCTGCCGGTGGTGCGGCGGGCGCGCAAGCTGCTCGCCACCTACGCCGACATGGAGGAACTGATCCGCCTCGGCGCCTACCGCGCCGGCGCCTCGCCCGAGGTCGACGAGGCGGTCGCGCTCATGCCGCGATTGGAGGCTTTTCTGGGGCAGGGTAAGGAAGAAGCAACCTCCATCGGCGATGGTTACGCACGGCTCGCGGAGATCGTGGGCGGGTCCTGAGGCGGACGGTGCGGCGGGTCCTGGCCGCGTCGCACGTTCGGTACTGCCGGGATCTCGTGCGTTGTGTGGAGTGAGCGTATCCCATGAAATCGCGTGACACGCTGATCCGGCTACGCCGCTTCCAGGTCGACGAGAAGCGTCGCCGCGTGACCCAGATCGAGATGATGATGGCCGACTTCCAGCGCATGGCGATGGAGCTCGACCGCGAGGTGGTCCACGAGGAAGCCCGCGCCGGCATCACCGACACCGGTCACTTCGCCTACCCGACCTACGCCCGCGCCGCCGCCGTCCGCCGGGACAACATGCGCCAGTCGGCGATCGCGCTCGAGAGCCAGCTGGCCGAGGCCAAGGCCGAGCTCGGCGAGGCGTTCGAGGACCTGAAGAAGGTCGAGATCCTTGACGACCGCGAGCGCTCGGCCGAGCGCGCCGCCGAGGCTGTCCGCGAGCAGGCGGCGATGGACGGCATCGGCCTATCGCGCGCCCGCGCCTAAGGCCGGGCAGCACGAAACCGTCATGATCCGATGACACTAGACCGTGCAGGCGCGCCCCGCCGGGCGTGCTTGCGGTGCGTCGCGTCCTGACGCATCAGGGGTTTCCCCGAGGTGCCGGTGTCCATGAAGAAGATCAGCGATTTCATCTGGCCGATCGTCGGCCTCGCCGCGGTCGCCATCTCGGGATACCTGCTCTTCCGTGAGCTGCGCGGCATCTCGATGTCCGAGATCCAGGGCAGCCTCGCCGCCATCCCGCTGCACCGCTTCCTCCTGGCCGCGCTCTCCACCCTCGTCGCCTACGCCGCGCTCGCCTGGTACGACCGGATCGCGCTGTTGCACCTCGGCGTCACTCACATTTCGACGTTCTTCGTCTCGGTCTGCTCGTTCACCACCTACGCGCTGTCGCACAACATCGGCGCCTCGGTCTTCTCCGGCGCGGTGGTGCGTTACCGCGCCTACACCGCCAAGGGCCTGTCGGCGGCACAGGTCGCGGTGCTGGTCGCCCTGTGCTCCTTCACCTTCGGCCTCGGCACGATCCTGCTCGGCGGATTCGTGCTGGTGGCGCTACCCGACACCCTGACGCGGCTGCAGGGCTACCTTCCGGCGATCCTCACCAATCCGAGCACAGCCCGGACGCTCGGCGCGGTGCTGCTCGGCGCCGTGGCACTCTACGTCGCCGGCTCGCTGCTCAAGCTCAAGCCGCTGACGATCCGGTCGTTCAAGCTCGAATATCCGCGCCCCCGCATCATGATCCGGCAGATCATCGCCGCCCCGCTGGAGCTGCTCGGCGCGGCCGGGATCATCTATTTCGCGTTGCCCGAGGCGCATAACCCGGGCTTCCTGGTGGTGCTGGCGGTGTTCCTCGCCTCGTTCTCGGCGGCCCTCGTCTCGAACGCCCCCGGTGGCCTCGGCGTGTTCGAGCTGGTCTTCGTCGTAGCGATGCCCGACATCGCCAGGCCGGCGATCATCGCAGCGCTGCTCGTGTTCCGGATGTTCTATTTCTGGCTGCCGTTCCTGATCTCGGTCGTCGTCGTGCTGCTCTACGAGCGAAACCGACTGGCCGGCGCGCTTCGCGGGACCGGGACGCAGACGGCTCGCGCCCCGAACCCGCCGCTCGTCGCCCCGGGCCTCGATCCGGCGAAGATCGAGCGAGACCTGAAACGCACGACGGTGTGAGAGGAGGGGCCCATGGCGCAACCGCTCGACCACGGACGCTTGCGCCAGGCCCTTGAGGCGCTTGGATCGGACCTTGCCGCGCGCGGCGTCTTCATCGAGTTGGCCATCTACGGTGGCGGCGCGCTGATCCTTCAGTTCGAATGGCGCCGATCGACCTGGGACGTGGACGCGGTGGTGCGGGAAGGCTTCGACGAGGCGGTGCTCGCACCTTCCGTCGCCCGGGTCGCCAGGGAGATGGACCTCGATTCCGATTGGCTCAACAACGCGGTCGGCATGTTCACGCCCCTCGACGAACCGGAGTCCTTGTTCGAAGTGTCGGGTGCGTATCCGTCCGAGGGCCCCCCGGGGCTGAGGACGCTCCTGGCACGCCCGCACTATCTCCTCGCCATGAAGCTCCGAGCCTTGAGCAGTCTCGATCGGGGCACGCGCGATATGGACGACGCCCGCGCGCTGGCCGCCCATCTCGGGATCGTCGACCTCGAAGGCTTGGTCACCCTCTACGCGTCGATCTACGACGAAGCCCCGGCGATCGACGCGCGATGGCGCTTCCCGGCCATCCTGGATGCGTCCCCGTGAGACCCGCCACGCTTCACGAGGTCGCCGTCCGCATCCGCGAGGATGGCGACTGGGATCACCACAGCCGTGAGTTCCTCGACGCGTTCTACGCGCTCGACGGCAGGATCGAGCGGCAGACGGCGATGATCGCCGACGATCCCGGCCTCGTCGGCGTTCCGCGCGCGGACGCCTATCTCGGGGCGATGGGCGAACATCTCGCCCGCCGTTGGGGATTGCCGATCCCCGCATGGGTGCGGGACGACGCGCGCTATCTCACGACGGCGTGGTTCCTGCCGGACGAGCCGAACCTGCGCGATTACCTTCTCTGCGCGAGCCCGGTAGCCTTCCGCGTGCGCTTGATCTTCACAGGTCCGGACCCGCTGCAACGCGCACGCTTCCCCTATCACCGCGGCGTTCGCACCCTGCCGTTCGACTATCCGCCGCCCGACCTCACACCGAGCCGACGTTGCGCAGCCGCGCCCGCGCATGGATCTCCGCCTGGCTCATCACCGGGGTCTCGCGGCGGAAACGCTCGATGATCGAGCGCACGAACGGCCGGGCTTGAACCGAGGTGACGAGGACCGGCATCTCGCCCATCCGCGCCGCGGTCTCGAACCGGTCGCGCACCGTCTGCACGAACTCGGTGAGCTTCGAGGGCTGCATCGCGAGGTAGCGCTCGTCGCGCTCGCCCACGATCGAATCCAGGAAGGCCTGCTCCCAGGCCGGCGACAGGGTGATGATCGGCAGCATGCCGTCCGGCCCCTGGTACTGGGCGCAGATCTGGCGCCCGAGGCGCGCGCGGACGTGCTCGACGATGTCGCGCGGGTTCTTTACCGATCCGGCCACCTCCGCGATGCCCTCGACGATGGCGCCGAGGTCGCGGATCGAGACCCGCTCGGCCAGCAGGAACTGCAGCACCCGCTGGATGCCAGTGGTGTTGATCTGCGAAGGCACGACCTCCTTAACGAGCTCGGCGTGCTCCTTGGACAGCTCGCGCAGCAGCTTCGAGACCTCGACGTGGTTGAGCAGCTCCGAGACGTGCGCCTTGATGATCTCGGTGAGGTGCGTCGAGACCACGGTGGCGGCGTCGACGACGGTATAGCCCTTGAGCTGCGCCTGGTCGCGCAGGGACGCGTCGATCCAGGTCGCGGGCAGGCCGAAGGTCGGCTCCAGCATATGCTGGCCGGGCAGCTGGACCTGGCCGCCCATCGGGTCCATCGCCATGAACTGGCCGGGGAAGATCTGGCCGGTCCCGGCCTCGATCTCCTTGACGCGCACAACGTAGGCGTTGGCGTCGAGCTGGACGTTGTCGAGGATGCGGACCGACGGCATGACGAAGCCGAGGTCGGCCGCCAGCTGGCGGCGCAGCGCCTTGATCTGGTCGGTCAGGCGGTCCTGGCCCTCGCCGCTGACGAGGGCGAGCAGCGCATAGCCCATCTCGAGCTTGAGGTCGTCGAGCTTCAGCAGGTCGGTGACCGTCTCCTCCTTGGCCGCGGCCGCCGCCGCGACGGCGGCGGGGTCCATCGGCACCCCGGCCTCGTCGAGAGGCGGCGCCTCGCGGGCGGTCTTGGCGAAGCGCCAGGCGGCGTAGCCGGAGGCGCCGGCGAGCGCGAGGAACGGCAGCATCGGCATGCCGGGCATCAGCGCGATCAGCACCATGACGCCCGAGGACATGCCGAGCGCCTTCGGGTAGTTGGCGAGCTGCTTGCCGAGCGCCTTGTCGGCCGAGCCCTTCACGCCCGCCTTCGAGACCAGAATGCCGGCGGCGGTCGAGACGATCAGCGCCGGCACCTGCGAGGCGAGGCCGTCGCCGATGGTGAGAAGGGTGTAGCTCTTGGCCGCCGCGCCGATCGCCATGTCCTGCTGCGCGACGCCGATGATGATGCCGCCGACCACGTTGATGAAGGTGATCAGCAGCGCCGCGATCGCGTCGCCGCGCACGAACTTCGAGGCGCCGTCCATGGCGCCGAAGAAGGACGATTCCTCTTCCAATGCCGAACGCCGCGCCTTGGCGACCTTCTCGTCGATCAGGCCGGCCGAAAGGTCGGCGTCGATCGCCATCTGCTTGCCGGGCATCGCGTCGAGGGTGAAGCGCGCCGCGACCTCGGCGATGCGGCCCGAGCCCTTCGTGATGACAACGAAGTTCACGATGATCAGGATCGCGAACACGATGATCCCGATGACGAAGTTGCCCCCCATCACGAAGTTGCCGAATGCTTCGATGACGTGGCCGGCCGCCGCCGTACCCTCGTGGCCGTGGCCGAGGATCAGCCGGGTCGAGGCGAGGTTCAGCGCCAGCCGCAGCATGGTCGCCATCAGCAGCAGCGTCGGGAAGACGGTGAATTCCAGCGGGTTGTCGATGAACAGGCCCGTCATCATGATTAGCACCGACATGATGATCGACACGGCGAGCAGCAGGTCGAGCAGCACCGACGGCAGCGGGAAGATCAGCACCGCGAGGATGCCCATCACCGCGGTCGCGAAGAACAGGTCGGTGCGCTTGGAGAGCGCGTCGAAGCTGGCGCGGTTCGGCATCGAGAAGCCGCCGAGCGCCGACATCCCTCCGGTCCGCTCCGGCGCGATCGCCGTCTCGCTCATGTCCCTGACCCCCGCCCGCGACGGGCGGACCCGGCAAGATTTGCCGGGTGGATGGTTAGCGTCCTGTTAACGCGACGTCCCGACGACGCCATCGGCCAAGCTGGAACCCGGCTCCGCTCCGGCGGCTTGAACGGGCTCGGGATCGGGCCCGCCGCACGAGCAGGCGCGCGATCCGACGTTCAACGACCGGAGGAACCACCATGGCGATGCGAGCCATCACCGCCCTGTTCGACGATTACGACGCGGCGGCCCGCGCGGTCGACAAGCTCGAAGCCGAGGGCATCCCGCACGGCGACATCAGCATCGTGGCCAACAACGCCGAGGACCGGCATGCCGGCCGCCTCACAACCACCGGCGATCCGACCCGCTCGTCGGACCCCGCCGACGCGGGCGTCGGCGGCGCCGGCACCGGTGCGACGCTTGGCACGGTGCTCGGCGGCGGCGCCGGCCTCCTGGCCGGCCTCGGCATGCTCGCGATCCCCGGGATCGGTCCGGTGGTGGCGGCCGGCTGGCTCGCCGCGACCGCGGCGGGCGCCGGCGTCGGCGCCGCGGCCGGCGGCCTGCTCGGCGCTCTGACGGGCGCCGGCCTCAGCGAGCATGAGGCCGAGACCTATGCCGAAGGCGTGCGCCGCGGCGGCACCCTCGTCACCGCCCGCGTCGAGGACGGCCAGGCCGACCGCATCCTGGCGATCCTCGATCGGCACGGCTCGATCGATCTCAATGAGCGGGCGCAGGGCTGGCGGGCACAGGGCTGGACCGGCGGCATGACAGGCGCCGAGGTCGGAGCCGGCGAGGTCGGGTCGACGGCGATCGGGGCCGCAGCTTCGACCACCACCGGTCTCGACACCGAAAGCGGCCATACCCTGCTGCCAGTGGACGAGCCCCGCACCGCCGGCACCCCGCCGGCGCCGAGCCAGACCTTCGGTTCGGATCGCCGTTGAGCGAAGCCCGCGATCAGGTCATCTGCTTGCGGGCGAACAAGGCGGCGGCGAAGAACACCGCCGCGCCGGCCGCGACGAGACTGCTCATCAGCAACCGTCGCGGCTGGGTCGAGGACTCCGCCAGGACCGGCTCGACGATCGGGCTGAAGAACTCGATCTGCCGGGCGGCGATGATCCGTGCGCGCTCGTTGGCGGCGATCACCTTGGCGTAGTATTTTTCCGTATCCTTACGCTCGTTGTCGAGCGCCTCGAACCGTGTCAGCGCGTCGGACAAAAGGCGCTTCTGCTCCGGATCCTGGCTCGCCGACTGGCGTTCGATCCGGTTGATGTTATCGTCGAGGTCCTTGATCTGGGCCTTCATGTCGAGGATGCGGCGCGATTCCGGAGCGAGGTCGCGCAGCGACATCGTCAACTGCACCGAAAGGTTGATGCGCGCGGCCCTAAGCTCTGCGATCACCTTCAGGTTCGTTTCGTTGGCCTTCTGCGCATCGAGCACGCCGTCACGGTTGCGCAGGTCGCGCACCGCGAGGCGGATCTTCGCCAGGCGCTCCTCCGCCAAGCGCATCTCGCGATTGCTCTCGGCGACCGCATCGTTGCGCGCGCGCATGGTGAGCTCGTTCACCATGCGCTCGGCTTCCGTCATCACCGCCTTCGTGATCGCCAGCGACTCGGCAGGATCGAAGGCCGACACCGTCAGCGACATGATGCCGGAGCTGCCCTCAAGGTCGATGGCGACGCGCTCGCGCCAGTACTTCAAAAACTTCTCGATCGGCTTCTCGGGATCGAAGCGCGAGAGGAAGTCGATTTGGTCGCGGCTGAACCATTCGCGGATCGGCAGCTTGGCCTGGATCACCTCCAGCATCGGACGGCTGAGGACGTACTGGTGGGTGATCAGCACGTCCTGAGCCAGCAATTCCTTGGGGACGCCGGCATTGGTCCCGACCGCGTCCGGTGTGGCTTTCTCAGCGCCGCCGAGGGCGGGGCGCAGTGCGAACCGGGCCTCGGTGACGAAACGGTCGGAGGCGATGAGGCCGTAGTAGATGCCGCCCGCGACGGTCGGCAGGACGAAGCACAGGACGAACAGGATCGGTAGCCACGGATCGCTCTTCACGTGGCTCTGGTAGGAGCGAATGCCCTTCTTACGGTCGGCGAAGCGGGACAGTCGCGCGATCTGGCTCAGCGACTCGGCCACCGCCTTGGACCGGTCTGCGGTCGTCAGCGGCTTGCCCTGAGGGTTGCGGATCTCGACGTTCATGGACCTGCTGATTCCGTTGTCCGGGCGGACATGACGATCATCCTCGGCGCATCGCGCGGCGAAACGATGTCTGCCCCGTGCGGCGACCTCACGCGTTCAGGCGCCGGTAGACCTCGATCGCGTCGTTGACGTCCTCGTAGATGATGGCGCGACCATTGATCAGCACGATACCCTGCGAGCACCATTCGCGGATCGTCTCCATCGAGTGGGACACCATGATGACGTCGGCGGTCTGGCGTCGTTCGGCGAAGACTTCGGAGCAGCGCCGCTGGAAGCGCGCGTCGCCCACCGCCGTAACCTCGTCGATCAGGTAGCAGTCGAACGGGATCGCCATGCTCATCCCGAAGGCGAGGCGCTGGCTCATGCCCGACGAGTAGGTCCGGATCGGAACGTCGAGGTAGCTGCCGAGCTCGGAGAAGTCCTCGACGTAGTCGAGCACGCGCTTCGGGTCCTCGCCGTAGACGCGCGCCACGAAGATCACGTTGTCCCGGCCGGTCATCATCGGGTGGAAGCCGCCGCCGAACCCGAGGGGCCAGGAAACCCGCAGAGCCCGCTTGATCTTGCCGCTCGTCGGCTCCTCGGTGCCGCCGATCATGCGCATCGTCGTCGACTTGCCGGCGCCGTTGATCCCGAGGATGCCGTAGCTGATGCCGGGCTTCAGCGTCAGCGACACCCGCTCCAGGATCGTGCGGCGATGGCCGTCGGTCTTGTAGATCTTGGTGACGTTCTCGAAGCGGATCACCGCAGGCCGATCTCCTCGACGCGCCTGGGTTGGCAGGCTGCCGAAGGCTGTTGCCCGCCGAAAGCGGCGAATCTGAGGATAGGCCCCGCCCGGCTCAGTCCACGGCCGGCGCGTGCAGCTCGGCGTTGGTGAAGCGCTGCTGCTCCTCCATCACCAGCGCGCCGAGCTCGCGCTTGATCGCGTTGAAGTCCTGGCTCGCCGGGTCGCGCGGCCGCGGCATCGGCACGGTGACGTCGCGTTTGATCCGGCCCGGGCGGTAGGTCATCACCAAGATGCGGTCGGCGAGGTAGATCGCCTCCTCGATCGAGTGCGTCACGAACACGATCGTCTTGCGGTACTCCGACCAAATGCGAAGGAGCTCGTCCTGAAGGGTCCGCCGGGTCAGCGCGTCCAGCGCCCCGAACGGCTCGTCCATCAGCATGACCGGCGGGTCCAGCGCCAGGATGCGGGCGATGGCCACGCGCTGGCGCATGCCGCCGGACAGGTCCTTCGGATAGCGCTTGCGGAAGTCGGAAAGCCCGAGCGTCGCGACGATGCGATCGACGGCGATCGTGGCCTCGGGCTTGGGCACGCCCTTGATGTCGAGGCCGAAGCGGACGTTGTCCTCGACCGTCATCCACGGGAACAGCGCGTATTCCTGGAAGACCATGCCGCGGTCCGGCCCAGGCTGCGTCACCACCTTGCCGCCCATGGTGATCCGCCCGTCGGTGAGCGGGGTGAAGCCGGCGATGGCGTTGAGCAGGGTGGACTTGCCGCAGCCGGAGGGGCCGAGCAGGCACAGGAACTGCCCCTCCGGCACCGTGGTCGAAATGTCCTGGAGTGCCGCGACCGCGGCGGTCCCGGTGCCGAACACCTTCACGGCGTTCGCGACGACGATCTCTGCGGACTTGGGTTGCCGGTCGGCGGACATGGGTGGCCTATCGCTCGAGGCCGCGATGCCAGCGCAGCAGGTGGTCGTTGAGACGGCTCATCGCGCCGTCGATGATTAAGCCGAGGATGCCGATCGTCAGCATGCCGCCGATGATCTTGTCCGACCACATGTACTCGCGCGCCTCGAGGATGCGGTAGCCGAGGCCGTCAGAGACCGCGATCATCTCGGCGACGATCACGACGATGAACGCGGTGCCGATGCCAATTCGCATCCCGGCGAGCACGTAGGGGCTCGCGGCCGGCAGGATCACCCGGCGGAACATCGTCCAAGAGTTGGCGCCGAGGTTCCGCGCAGCGCGGATGTAGATCGAGTCGACCTGCCGCACGCCGGCGATGGTGTTGACCAGCACCGGGAAGAAGGTGCCAAGCGCGATCAGGAATAGGGCCGGCGGGTTGCCGAGGCCGAACCAGACGATGGCGAGCGGTATGTAGGCGATCGGCGGGATCGGGCGCAGCACCTGTAGCAGCGGGTTGAACAGCCCATAGAGCCTGTCGCTCGTGCCGAGCATCAGACCGGTCGGCACTGCTAGCCCCGCACCGATGACGAAGCCCGCCAGGACCCGCGTCAGGCTCGACGCCGCGTCGTGCGGCATCTCGCCGGAGAAGATCCAGGCGAGATAGCTCTCCTGGCCCGGCTCATAGGGGAGGGCGGGCAGCAGGCCCGCATACCACTTCACCGCCACCGCGCTCGGCGGCGGCAGCACGATCGGCGAGAACACGCCGACCCGGCTCAGGATCTCCCAGAGCACGAGCAGGCCGACCGGGACGAGGGCGCCCCGCAGCGAGGAAAGCCGCATCACGGGGTCTTCGATTCGGCCTTGATGCCAAGATCCGCCTTGGCCTTGTCGAGCAGGTCCGTCTTCACCCACTCGGCATCGCTCTTGGGCGGGGTCGTCATCTTACCGAGGCCGTACTTCATCATGTAATCGGCGGTGGTCTGCATGTGCCCGGCCGGCACGTCGTAGGTGTAGCTCGCGTTCGCCATGCCGTCGCGGAAGTCCTGGCTCGAAAGCTGGCCCTTGAACACGGACTCGCGCACGTACTTCTCGGCCAGCGCCGGGTCGTCGATGAAGGCCTTGGTCGCGGCCACGAAAAGCTTTAGCACCCGGCCGGCGATCTCCGGCTTCTCGTTGTACATCTTCTCGGTCATCACCAGCGGACGCACGGGGATGCCGATCGGGGTGTCGTAGGGCTTCACCACCTCGACGCCCCATCCGGCGCTGATCGCCTGGGTCGATTGCGGCTCCGACTGGCAGATCACGTCGACGTATTTCTGCGCCAGCGCCTGGTTCAGGTCGGCGTAGTTGTTGAAGTAGATCAGCTGCACGTCCTTGCCGGCGCGCTCGCCCCAGGTCATGCCGTGCTTGTCGAGCTCGGCGAGCAGCATCAGGTCCTGCGTGCCGCCGCGGACGGTGGCGACCTTGAGGCCTTTCACATCTTTTAGCGTTTTCACCGCGTCGAGATCGGGCCGCTTCAGGATGCGAACGCCGCCGTTGGCGAAACCCGCCACCACGTAGAGCTTCACGCCGTTGCCGCGCGCCGCCACCGCGCCGTCGGCGCCCGAGGCCGAGATGTCGATCTGGTCCACCGCCATGGCGGGGTAGATGTCGGCGCCCTTGGCGAACTGCTTCTCGTCGATCTTCAGGCCGAACTTCGGGGCGATCTCCTTCATGTAGGAGATCGCCCCGTAGTGGGCGAACTTCAGGTTCCCGAGGCGGACGACGTCGTCGGCCCGCGCGGTGCCGGCGGCGAGAAGCAGGATCGCGGCGGCGGCCGAGGCGCGCTTGAACATCGATGTCCTCCGGGTCGCAGGTCGTTCCGCCTGCCGTTCGCCCGGCCATGTACGCCGGGCGCTGCATTGACTAGGCGAGGCGCCGACTGAAAGTAAAGCGCAGGGAGGCGACGCCGTGACAGCTGTTGAAACGGATGAAACCGGCCGCATAGCCGTGGTCGGCTGCGGTACGCTCGGTGCCAGCTGGGCGGCCTTGTTCCTCGCGCACGGCTTCGACGTGGCGGCCTACGACACCGCGCCCGGCTTCGCGGACCGGCTCCGCGCTTCCGTCGCGCACGCGCTCGGCCAGCTGGGGGAACTCGGACTGCGTGGACGCGGGCGCCTAGAGACCTGCACCGCGATCGAGGCGGCCGTGTCCGGCGCGATCTTCGTGCAGGAGAACGCGCCCGAGGACGAGGCGGTCAAGCGGGCGGTGCTGGCCGAGCTCGACGCGCGGGCGGCGCCCGGCGTGATCGTCGCGTCGAGCACCTCGGCGATGCTGCGCAGCCGGATCGTCGCCGAATGCCGGACGCCGGAACGGGTGATCGTCGCCCACCCGTTCCACCCGCCGCACCTGGTGCCGCTGGTGGAGATCGTGGCGGGCGACCCGGCGACCGGCGAGCGCGCCGCCGCGTTCTACGCCCGGCTCGGGCGGCGCCCGGTGATCCTGCGGCGCGAGATGCCGGGCCACGTCGCCAACCGCCTCGCCTCGGCCCTGTACCGGGAGGCGGTGAACCTCGTCGCCGAGGGGGTGGCCAGCGTCGCCGACATCGACGCGGCCTTGTGCAACGGGCCGGGGCTGCGCTGGGCGGCGATGGGGCCGCACATGACCTATCATCTCGGCGGCGGGGCGGGCGGCATCCGGCACTACCTCGACCACCTCGGGCCGAGCCAGGTCCGCCGCTGGGAGAGCCTCGGCCGCCCCGAGCTGAGCGACGCGGTGAAGGATGCGATCGTCGAAGGCGTCGAAGCGGAGGCGGCCGGCCGCACGCTGCCCGAGCTGGAGGCCCGCCGCGACCGCGCGCTGATCGACATCCTGAAGGCCCGGACCGAGGTCGCCGGATCTTAGAGCATTTTCCGTGATCCCTGGGTCACGGAAAATGCCCTAACCTGCTGTGTGGTCGCGTTCTCTTCACACGAGCCGGCATCCACCTCGCTTGAAAAGGCTCTAGCCGGCGCGCCGCTTCGCTCCGGTCATGCGCCCGACGCAACGTGAAGACCGCAGCGGGCGTGCTATGCGCAAGCCCTCCTCGAACGCCAGCCGGTCCGCCATCCCGTGAACGCCGTGATGATCATCGTCCCGATCTTCGGGATCATCCTGATCGGCTGGGGCGCGGCGCTGGCCGGCCTGCTCTCCGACAAGGTGAGCGAGGGGCTGTCGGAATACGTCTTCGCCATCGCCGTGCCGTCGCTGATCATCGCGACGCTGACCCGGCCGGGACTCGATGGCGAGATCTCCTGGGGCTACTGGATCTCCTATTTCGGCGGCGCCGGCATGTCCTGGCTCGCCGGGTCGCTGATCGCGCGGCGGCGCGCGGGCATCGAGCGGCAGGGCGCGATCCTGCACGGCTTCGCCGCCAGCCAGTCGAACACCATCTTCGTCGGCGTGCCGACCATCCTCCAGGCTTACGGCGAGGAGGGGGCGTTCCCGCTCTTCCTGCTGCTCGCCGTCCACCTGCCGCTGATGATGGGCTGCGCCACCTTCCTGATCGAGGCGGAGGCCGGGCGCTCGCTCTGGCAGCGCCTGCGCGGCCTCGGCCTCGTGCTGATCCGCAACCCGATCTTCGTGGCGTTGCTGATCGGCATGGCGCTGAAGCAGGGCGGCATCGTCCCGTCCGGCATCCCCAAGGCGCTGATCGACATGTTCGCGGCCACGGCCTCGACCTGCGCGCTGATCGCGCTGGGCGCCGGCCTGCGGCGCTACCGCGTGCTGTTCGACCTGCCCGGTGCGGTGGTGATCGCGCTGTTGAAGCTCGTCGTCCACCCGCTGATCGTGTGGCTGCTCGCGACGAAGCTGTTTGCGATGCCGCCGGCCTATGCCGGCGTCGCGACGCTGTTCGCGGCGATGCCGGTCGGCATCAACGCCTACCTGCTCGCCATGCGCTACCGGACGGAAACCGGCCTGATCGCGGCCTCGCTCCTGGTCTCGACCCTGCTCGCCCCCTTCACCACCATCGCGTGGCTGACGCTGCTCGGCCGGGCGTGACAGCGGCGCGGGCCTGACCCTTCCCCGCGGCGGGCGCGGTGGAAGTCGCGGCCCATCCGGCTATCTTGCGGCGCAACGGCCGGCGAATCGCCGAACCGGCCGAGACCGTTTCGGAGAGGGATCGACCATGAACGCACCGATGCGCGCGCCCGCCGGAAGCGCCGGCCCATTGGTCAAGGCGTCGGCCGCCTTCGTCTGGGACGACCCGTTCCTGCTCGAGGACCAGCTCACCGAAGACGAGCGCGCGATCCGCGACGTGGCGCAGGACTTCGCCCAGGAGCGGCTGCTGCCCGGCGTGGTGGACGCCTACGCCCAGGAGAAGACCGACCCCGATCTGTTCCGCCAGATGGGCGCACTCGGGCTGCTGGGCGTGACGATCCCCGAGGAGTACGGCTGCGCCGGCGCCGGCTACGTCGCCTACGGCCTCGTGGCGCGGGCGGTCGAGCGGGTCGATTCCGGCTATCGCTCGATGATGAGCGTGCAGTCGTCCCTGGTGATGTACCCGATCCACGCCTACGGCTCCGAGGAGCAGCGGCGGAAGTTCCTGCCGAAGCTCGCATCCGGCGAATTCATCGGCTGCTTCGGTCTCACCGAACCCGATGCCGGCTCCGATCCGGGCGGCATGAAGACCAAGGCCGAGAAGATCGATGGCGGCTACCGCCTGTCGGGGGCCAAGATGTGGATCTCGAACGCGCCCTTCGCCGACGTGTTCGTGGTCTGGGCGAAGTCCGACGCGCATGACGGCGCGATCCGCGGCTTCATCCTGGAAAAGGGCATGAAAGGGCTGTCGGCTCCGACGCTGAAGGGCAAGTTGTCGCTTCGGGCCTCGACCACGGGCGAGATCGTGATGGAGGGCGTCGAGGTCGGCGAGGACGCGCTGCTCCCCAACGTCTCCGGCCTCAAGGGCCCGTTCGGCTGCCTGAACCGGGCGCGCTACGGCATCTCCTGGGGCGTAATGGGCGCCGCGGAGGATTGCTGGCACCGGGCGCGCTCCTACACCCTGGAGCGCAAGCAGTTCGGCCGGCCGCTGGCGCAGACGCAGCTCATCCAGAAGAAGCTCGCCGACATGCAGACCGAGATCACGCTCGGATTGCAGGCATCCTTGCGCGTCGGCCGCCTGATGGACGAGGGAAAGATGGCGCCGGAGATGATCTCGCTGATCAAGCGCAACAATTGCGGCAAGGCGCTCGACATCGCCCGCACCGCCCGGGACATGCACGGCGGCAACGGCATCATGGGCGAGTACCACGTGATGCGTCACGCCCAGAACCTCGAGACGGTGAACACCTACGAGGGCACCCACGATGTCCACGCCCTGATCCTCGGCCGCGCGCAGACCGGGCTGCAGGCGTTCTTCTGATCTTCGTCTCGATAAGCGGATGTTTCGACGCGGGTCTCGGATCGCGCGGTACGATTTGCTCCCTCACGCGTTGTGCCACTGACGACGACATCTCGAACGCGTGAGAAACTGATGAAACGGATTGTCTTAGCGTCCGCCTTGATGGCCGGCGCGCTCGCCATGCTTCCCG
The DNA here is from genome assembly GCF_008040045.1 of Methylobacterium sp. WL8. NCBI lineage: Bacteria > Pseudomonadati > Pseudomonadota > Alphaproteobacteria > Hyphomicrobiales > Methylobacteriaceae > Methylobacterium > Methylobacterium sp. WL8. Next base: position 22,828 of record NZ_VRVF01000006.1, read on the forward strand.
CGACCGTCGACGCCCGCGGCTTCGGCGGCCGGGGCGGCGGCGGCTTCGGTGGCGGCCATGGCATCGGCGGCGGCGGCTTCGGCGGTGGCCGCGGCTTTGGTGGCGGCGGCTTCGGCGGTGGTCGCGGCATCGGCGGGGCAGGCTTCGCCGGCCGCGGCGTGGGCGGCGGCTTCGCAAACCGTGGCTTCGGCGGCGGGTTCGCCAACCGTGGCGTCGGTGGTGGGTTTGCTAACCGAGGCGGCTTCGTCGGCAACGGCGGCTTCGCCAACCGCGGGATCGGCCGGGGCTACGGCACCGGCTATGGTCGCGGGTACCGCGGCGGCTACGGTCGTGGCCTCGGCTACGGCGCGGCCGGCCTCGGGCTCGGCCTCGCCACCGGCGCTCTGATCGGCGGCGGCCTCGGTTATGGCTACGGCGGCTACGGCTACGACGACAACTACTACGGCGGCGGTTACGCGCCGGCCGGCTACGGCGGCTACGGCTACGCTCCGGCCTACACGGAGGTGCAGACCGAGGTGGCGCCCGGCCCGCAGGAATCGGTGAGCTACTGCATCCAGCGCTTCCGCTCCTACGACGTGCGCTCGCAGACCTACCTCGGCAACGACGGCGCGCGGCACTCCTGCCCGTAAGGGTTTCGAGGCCGATATGACGAGAAGCCCCGCGACCGATACGGTCTCGGGGCTTTTTGCTGCCCGCCCGGGACGGTTCCGGGCCAAGGGGGACGCCACGCCATGACGACCGACGAGATCCAAGACCTCCACCGTGCCCGCACGGTTCTGGCGCGGCAGCGCAACGCCATGGCCAAGCGCCTCTCCGGCATCGACCTTGCGCCGGTGTCGATGGCCGAGGATTTGACCCGGATCCTCGTCGCGATCGAGGCGGTCGACCGCGCGCTGACCGCCGAGGGCCGGCCCTACATGGCGCCGGAGATGCACGCGGAAGGCTGAGGCTTTCGGGCCGGCGACACGCATTCGGCGCGCCGGCCCAGCGGGATTAGGATCAGGCCGAAGCGGCCTCGATCCGCACGGGTACGGATTTCGCCGCTGGCACCTTGCTGCGCTCGGCATGGTGCCAGAGCGGGATCAGCGGGTTGCACTCGGGGTAGTAGCCGCCGACGCAGCCCGTTGGGATGTCGTAGGCCAGCACCCGGAAGCCCTCGACCCGCCGCACCACCTTGTCGTCCGTCGCGCCGACGAGGTGAACGGTCTGCGCGTCGCGCAGGCCGAGGCGGGCGATGTCGTCGCGGTTCATGAACAGCACCATTCGCGTGCCCTTCACGCCGCGGAATCGGTCGTCGTAGCCGTAGATCGTGGTGTTGAACTGGTCGTTCGACCGCATGGTGATGAGCCGCATCACCTCGGGGTCGGCCTGCTCGGTGTCGGGGTCGGCCGACAGGCTGCGCGGCGTGACGAAGTTCGCCTTGCCGGTGTCGGTCTTCCATGTGCGGTCGGCGGCCGGAATCGGCCGGCGGAAGCCGCCGGGCGTCCACATCCGCGCGTTGAAGTCCTTGAACTGGTCGGGATAGGTCGCCTCGATCGCGTCGCGAACGCTGGCGTAGTCGCCGCCCCAGCGATCCCAGTCGATCCGCGGGTTCGGCGTCAGCGTCGCCTTGGCGATCCCGGCGACGATGCGCGGTTCGGACAGCAGCTCGGGTCCGGCCGGCTCGGCATAGCCCTTCGAGCCATGGATGCAGGCGGTCGAATCCTCCATCGACACCGCCTGCCGCCCGCCGGCCTGCTCGTCGATCTCGATTCGGCCGAGGCAGGGCAGGATGTAGGCGACCTCGCCGTGGATCAGGTGATTGCGGTTGAGCTTCGTCGAAATCTGGACGGTCAGGCGAAGCGTCTTCCAGGCTTCCTCCATCAGCGCGGTCTCCGGCACCGCGCGGATGAAGTTGCCGCCGAGCGCCACGAACGCCTTCACCGAACCGTCGAGGATACCCTCGCAGGCCTCGACGGTGTTGAGACCCTTCTCCATCGGCGGCTCGAAGGCGTAGAGCTCGCGCAGCTTGTCGTTCGGCACCAACTCCGGCTTCTCGGTGATGCCGACCGTGCGCTGCCCCTGGACGTTGGAATGCCCGCGGACCGGGCATATGCCGGCGCCGCGCTTGCCGATGTTGCCGCGCATCAAGAGCAGGTTGACCAGGGCCTGCACGGTCTCGACGCCCATGCGGTGCTGGGTCAGCCCCATGCCGTAGACGCCGATCGTCGCCTTCGCCTTGGCGTAGGTCGCCGCCGTCTGCTCCAGCGCCTTGCGGGTCAGGCCCGAGCGCCGCTCCAGCTCGTCCCAGGACTTTCCGCGGACCGAGGCCGCGAACGCCTCGAAGCCGTGGGTGTGCTCGGCGATGAAGGCGGTGTCGAGCACGCGCTCGGCGCCGCTCGCGATCGCCGCGTCGTCGAGCGCCAGCAGCGCCTTGCAGATCCCGTAGATCGCCCCGAAATCGCCGCCGGCCTTGACCTGCAGGTACTGCGACGAGATCCGCGTCTCGGACTTCGTCAGCATTTCGAGCGGCGCCTGCGGGTTGGTGAAGCGCTCCAGCCCCCGCTCCCGGAACGGGTTGAAGGTGATGATCGGGACGCCGCGGCGGCTCGCATCCTGGAGCGGATGAAGCATCCGCGGCGCGTTCGAGCCGGGGTTCTGCCCGAAGAACAGGATGCAGTCGGTGTGCTCGAACGCCTCAAGCAGCACCGTGCCGACCGGCGAGCCGATGCTTTCTGGAAGCGCCACGGAGGTCGATTCGTGGCACATGTTCGACGAGTCGGGCAGGTTGTTGCTGCCGTGCAGCCGCGCCAGCAGGCCGTACATGTACGAGGTCTCGAGCGAGGCGCGTCCGGAGGCGTAGAACACAGCCGCCTTCGGATCGAGCGCCTTCAACTCGGCGCCGATCTCCGCGAAGGCGGCATCCCACGAGACCGGCAGGTAGCGGTCGCTCGCCGCATCCCAGCGCAGGGGCACGGTCAGGCGCCCGAGCTCCTCCAGGTCGTAGTCGCGCCAGCCGGTGAGCTCGGTGACCGTGTGGGCGGCGAAGAACTCGGCGCCGATGCGCTTGCGCGTGACCTCCCAGGCGGTCGCCTTGGCGCCGTTCTCGCAATACTCGAACACCGCCGGCTTGCCGGGCTTGGCCCAGGCGCAACTGACGCACATGAAGCCGCCGGGCTTGTTCTGGTGGCGCAGCATCAGGCCGCCGGTGACGGGGATCTGCTCGCGCAGGAGGATCTCGGTGAGCGACTTCGCCGACCCCCAGCCGCCGGCCGGCCCCTCGTAGGGATCGAGCTGCACCGAATCCGTCATCCTCGAAACTCCAACCTTCGCGATCCTCAAAGAAGAACCCTTCGTCGGCGCGAAAGGGTCCGCTCGGCTGCGTGCGGCAAACGCCGCGCACTGGCAGGGTCGGCGCCGGGCGCCTCGCCGTGCTACGGCTCGCGCCGGCCCCCATCGAAAGCACGACCCCGATTGTCCGACCGGAACGAGATCCCGGCGCCGCGCGCCGCAGACGCCCCGCGCGATCCCCGGACCGAGGCGGTCCTCGACCGGATCGCCGCCGCCCAGGGCGCGCCGTTCGGGGCCGGCGAGCACGGGCTCGACCTCGTGCGCCTCGACGCCGGCGGCGCGGCGCTCGCCCGCCGGATCGACGCCGCGCTGCCTCCGCCGGCCTGGTGGGACGCCGAATGCGGCGGCCTCGATCTCGCCGACGCGAACCTCGACCGGGCGCGGATGGAGGGCGCGAACCTCTCGCACGCCAACCTGCGGCGGGCGACGCTGTCGGGGGCGGTCGGACGCTCGGCCGACTTCTCGTATGCGATCCTGGAGGAGGCCGACCTCGGCGAGGCCGACCTCAGCGGCACGGATTTCCGCGGCATCGTCGCCGGCCAGGCGAGCTTCCGCGAGGCGATGCTGGAGGATGCGCGCTTCGACGACGCGGCCCTGCGCTTCGCGAAGTTCCCGAAGGCGCTGCTGGACGGCGCGGACTTCTCCGGCGCCGACCTGTGGGGCGCCGACTTCACCGGCGCGGATGCGGACGACACCAGCTTCAAGCGGGCGCGCCTCGACGAGGCCGACCTCTCGGACGTGAACCTGACGCATGCCGACTTCGAGGGCGCGAGCCTGACCAAGGCCCGCCTCGTGGGCTCGCGCCTACGCGGTGCGAACCTCTCCAACGTCAAGCTCGACGGCGCCGACCTCTCCGGCGCCGACCTCTCCGACACCAGCTTGGTGCGGCTGAACTTCGTCACCTGCAAGCTGCGCCACGCGCGCTTCGCCGGCGCTTGGCTCAACGGCACGCGGATGCGGATCGAGCAGCTCGACGGCATGGTCGGCGAGGAGGCGGCTGGCGACTACGCTGGCGCGCAGGCGAGCTACCTCGCCCTGGAGCAGAACCTGAAGAGCATCGGCAGCCACGACGAGGCGAGCTGGGCGTACAAGCGCGGCCGCCGCATGGGCCGGCTCGAAGCAGGCCAGAAGACCCGCGCGGCCTGGACCGCCCGAGACGGGCGTGCCGTCCTCCGCCATGGCTACCGCTGGACCTCGGACCGCTTCGTCGAGTGGCTGTGCGACTACGGCGAGAGCCTGTCGCGGATCGCCCGCGCCTTCGCCATCCTCATCGTCGCCTTCGCCGCCCTGTTCGGCCTCGCCGGCGGCCTGATCCCGGACGGATCCAGCGAGCCGACCCGCAACGCCGTCGACTGGCTGAGCTACAGCGCGCTCAACATGATGACGGCGAACCCGCCGGAGATCGGCGTGAAGCCGATCGGCCGCTTCACCAACCTGCTCGTCGGCATCGAGGGGGCGGCCGGAATCATCCTGATGGGGCTCTACGGCTTCGTGCTCGGCAACCGGCTCCGCCGCTGATTTCCGCGGGGCCGCCCTATCTGTCGGGCGTGGCCGCGCCGGCCGAGGATCGACGACGAACATGCCCGATTGGATACGCGACACCGTGTGGTGGCAGGTCTACCCCCTCGGCTTCGTCGGGGCGGAGCAGACCGTCCGGCGCGGCATGGCGACCGCGCATCGCCTGGACCAGGTCGCCGCCTGGATCGACTACGCCGCCGACCTCGGCGCGACCGGGCTGGCGCTCGGGCCGATCTTCGCGTCCTCCACCCACGGCTACGACACGATCGATTACCTGCGCATCGATCCGCGCCTCGGCGACGATTCCGACTTCGACCGCCTGGTCGCGGCCGCCCATGGCCGCGGCCTCAAGGTCCTGCTCGACGGCGTGTTCAACCATGTCGGGCAGGACTTCGCCGCCTTCCGCGCGGTGCTCGACGAGGGGCCGTCGGCGGCGCAGGCCGGGTGGTTCCACCTGACCTGGCCGGAGGGGACGAACCCCGGCGACGTGCCGGACCACCGCTGCTTCGAGGGCCACCGCGCCCTCGTCACGCTGAACCACGACCATCCCGAGGTCGCCGACCACGTCGTGGCGGTGATGAACCACTGGCTCGCCCGCGGCGCCGACGGCTGGCGGCTCGACGCCGCCTACGCCGTGCCGCGGGCGTTCTGGACCCGCGTCCTGCCGCGGGTCCGCGCCGCACATCCCGAGGCCTACTTCGTCGGCGAGGTGATCCACGGCGACTACGCCGGCGTCGTCGCCGAGACGGGCTTGGATTCGGTGACGCAGTACGAGCTGTGGAAGGCGATCTGGTCCGGACTGAACGACCGCAACCTGTTCGAGCTCGCCCACGCCCTGAAGCGGCACGATGCATTCCTCGAAGCCTTCGTGCCGATGACCTTCGTCGGAAACCACGACGTGACCCGGATCGCCAGCCGGCTCGCCGACATCCGGCACCTGCCCCACGCTCTGGCCGTGCTGTTCACGGTCGGCGGCACGCCCTCGATCTATGCCGGCGACGAGCAGGCCTTCCGCGGCCTCAAGGAGGAGCGCGAAGGCGGCGACGACGCGATCCGCCCCGCCTTTCCGCCGTCGCCCGACGACCTCGCCCCAGAGGGCTGGCCGACCTACAGGCTGCATCAGGACCTCGTCGCCCTGCGGCGCCGGAACCCCTGGCTCCATACGGCGCGAACGCGGACGCTGCACCTGACCAACACCGCCATGACGCTGGAGACCCGCGGCGACGGGCACCGGCTCCTCCTCGCCCTCAACCTGTCGGACGAGCCCACCGAGCAGCCGGCGCCCGGTGCGCGCGGGCTGGAAGCCGGCCAGGCCGACCTCCTCTCTGCGCCCGCCGGCCGCATCCGCCTTCCGCCGCACGGCTGGGCGATCCTCGCGGCGGAGGCGTGATCGCGGCGGCTTTCGACCTATGTCGGAGTTGGGGACGGGGCGTTCGAAGCGGACCATGCCAATGAGACCGGGAAGACGCGTCCACCGCAGGCCGTTGCCGGGCCTGCTCCTCGCGACAGCCATCGGCGCCGCCGTCCCATCCGAGGCGTTCGCGCTGGAGGTGACCCGCTCGCGCGTCGTCGCCGCGCCGCCCGCAGCGGTCTGGTCGCTGGTCGGCGGATTCTGCGACATCGCGCGTTGGCATCCACAGGTGACGCGCTGCACGCTGTCGTCGGAAAGCGGCGCGCCGGTGCGCGCGCTGGTGGCGGCGGGCGGGCTCGGCACGCTGATCGAGACCGAGACGGCGCGGGACGAGGCGGCGATGAGCTATTCCTACCGGCTGGTCTCGGGGCCGCTGCCGGTGAAGGATTACGCCGCGACGCTCTCGGTGGCGCCGATCGGCGGGGGCGCCGGAAAGGGCGCGACCATCACCTGGACCGCGCACTTCGAGGCCGAGGGGATGACCGAGGCGGAGGCGGTCGCCGACATCGCCGGGGTCTACGAGGCCGGGCTCGCCGGCATCGCCAGGGAAGCCGCGCCTTAGGCGCCTTCCAGGATCAGTCCTTCGACAGGCTGTCGATCAGGTGGTTCAGGTCGATCCGCATCGCCTGCACCTCGGGCTCAGTCAGGTCGAGCTGGCACATCACGCTCTGGCGCACCTCCGCCGCGTCGGCACGCAGGGCGCGACCCTTCTCGGTCAGGGCGATCTCGACCTCGCGCTCGTCGGTGCGGCGGCGGTTGCGCTGCAGCAGGCCGGCCGTCTCCAGGCGTTTCAGCACCGGCGTCAGCGTGCCGGAATCGAGGCGGAGGCGCCGGCCGATCTCGGAGACGGTGACGCCGTCGGTCTCCCACAGGACCATCAGCACGAGGTATTGCGGGTAGGTCAGACCGATCCGTTCGAGGAGCGGACGGTAGGACTTCGTCATCCGGTGCGCGGCCGCGTAGAGGGCGTAGCAGAGCTGGTTGTCGAGGAGCAGGGGATCCCTGGTCCGGTCGAACTCCGCCCCGGGCGGCTCCCGCAACTCCTCCGTCATGCACGCCATCTCAGTCGTCCACATCGCCACGCACGGAAATCCGTCGCGTTCCCCCGTTGCCCCGATCGCCCGGCATAACACGATATCTCCGGTCGTTGAGAGGGCGGTGACGACTTTCGGTCGAAAAGCGCGTCACGCAGAGCAGCTTACCGTATCACGCGCCGAGACCGTCGAGGCTCGCGAGCAGCCCCGGCTCGTCCTCGAGCGTGCGCAGGTCGAGGTGTACCGCGCCGTCGGCGATGCGGCCGATCACCGGAACCGGCAGGGCGCGCAAGGCCGCCGCCATGCGCTTCGGCCAGGCGCCGCCGCGACGCGCCCCGTCGCCGGCGGCCTGGGTGAGCACGAGGCAGGCGCTCTGCAGGGTCTCGACTGGCAGCGCGCCCGAGCCGATCTGGCTGCTGCAGGCGGCGACGGCCACCTCCGCCCGGCCGGCGAGGCGGCGCGCCACCTCCGGCGCAAGGCGGCGCGCCTGCGCGTCGATCGCCTCGGCTTTCCGGGTCAGCAGCCGCAGAGTCGGCAAGCGCTCGGCGAGCCGTTCGGGGTTCAGGTAGAGCCGCAGCGTCGCCTCGAGCGCGGCGTAGGTCATCTTGTCGACGCGCAGCGCCCGCTTGAGCGGGCTCTTGCGGATCTTCCGCAACAGGTCCGCCCGCCCGGCGACGATCCCGCATTGGACCGCACCGAGGAGCTTGTCGCCGCTGAAGGTGACGAGGTCGGCATGCGCCAGCGCTGCCCGCACGGTCGGCTCCGGCGGCAGGCCGTGGGCGGCGAGATCCACCAGGCTGCCGCTGCCGAGGTCGACGGCCAGCGGCACGCCGCGGGCGCGGCAGAGCGCGCCGAGTTCGTCCTCCCGGGCCTGCGCCGTGAACCCGCGGATCTCGTAGTTGCTCGGGTGCACCCGCATCACCAGGCCGGTTCGCGGGCCAAGCGCCTCGTCGAAGTCGTGCAGGTGCGTACGGTTGGTGGTGCCGACCTCGCGAAGGCGGCAGCCGGCCCGCGCCATCACGTCGGGGACGCGGAACGAGCCGCCGATCTCCACCAGTTCGCCGCGGGAGACCACCACCTCCTTGCGCATCGCCAGGGCGTTGAGGACGAGGAAGACGGCGGCCGCGTTGTTGTTGACGACGATCGCCGCCTCGGCCCCGGTCAGCCGGCAGATCAGCGCCTCGACGTGGTCGTCGCGCTCGCCGCGCTCGCCGGTGGCGAGGTCGAATTCGAGGTTGGCAGCCCCGGTCATCACTGCGGACACCGCTTCGGCCGCCTCCGGCGGCAGCAGGGCGCGGCCGAGGTTGGTGTGCAGCACCGTGCCGGTGAGGTTGAAGACCGGGCGCAGCGAAGCGCGCGACAGCGCAGACAGGCGCCCCTCGACGGCGGCGAGGATCGCGGGCTCGTCCGGGACGCCCTCGGCGCGGGCGCGGATCGCCGCCAAGTCTTCGCGGACGGCGTCTCGGACAGCGGTCCGCCCGAAGGTCTCGATCAGACTGGCAGCAACCTGATGCCCGAGGAGCCGCTCGACGGAGGGCGGACGCGCGCCCTGGATCTGGTCGCGCGGACGGGGAACGGACGCGAGTGAACTCATGGGCGAAGAGATAGCAGGTCGGACCGCACCATCCAGTCCCATGTCGGGCTCCGCCCGGATGCCGATCTCGGGAGAGCATGCTTGGCAACACGCGCGAAGGCGGGCAGGAAGGTCGCCGATGGACGCGTATCACAACCTGCTCACCCGCATCCTCGACGAGGGCTGCGCCAAGGAAGACCGCACCGGCACGGGCACCCTCTCGGTGTTCGGGCACCAGATGCGGTTCGATCTCGATCGTGGCTTTCCGCTGGTCACGACGAAGCAGCTGCACCTGCGCTCGATCGTCCACGAGCTGCTGTGGTTCCTGACCGGGGACACCAACGTCGCCGCGCTGCGCGCCAACGGGGTGACGATCTGGGACGAGTGGGCCGACGCGGACGGCGACCTCGGCCCGGTCTACGGCAAGCAGTGGCGCTCCTGGGAGAAGCCCGGCGGCGGCACCGTCGACCAGATCGCCTGGGTCGTCGAGGAGATCCGCCGCAACCCCGATTCGCGCCGCCTCGTCGTCTCGGCCTGGAATCCGGCCGACCTCGACCGGATGGCGCTGGCGCCCTGCCACTGCCTGTTCCAGTTCTACGTCGCGGACGGGCGCCTCTCGTGCCAGCTCTACCAGCGCTCGGCCGACGCCTTCCTCGGCGTGCCGTTCAACATCGCGAGCTACGCGCTCCTCACCGCGATGATCGCGCAGGTGACGGGGCTCCGGCCCGGCGACTTCGTCCACAGCTTCGGTGACGCGCACCTCTACCGAAACCACCTCGACCAGGCGCGCCTCCAACTCGCCCGCGCGCCGCGCCCGCTGCCGACGCTCCGCTTCAACCCCGAGATCCGCGACCTGTTCGCCTTCCGCTACGAGGACATCGCGATCGAGGGCTACGACCCCCATCCCGCGATCCGCGCACCGGTGGCCGTCTGATGCCCGCTTCGATCGCCGGCGCGCGGCCGCGGATCATCCTCGTCGTGGCCCTGGCCGAGAACGGCGTGATCGGCCGGGACAACGGGCTCGCGTGGCACCTGCGCGGGGACCTCAAGCGATTCAAGGCCGTCACCATGGGCAAGCCGATGCTGATGGGCCGCAAGACCTACGCCTCGATCGGCCGCCCGCTGCCCGGGCGGCGCACGCTGGTGCTGACCCGCGACCGCGGCTTCATGGTCGAGGGCGTCGAGACGGTGCACGATTGGGCGCAGGCGCTGGCGGCGGCCTCGGCCGAGGAACTGATGGTGGTCGGCGGCGCCGAGATCTACCGGCTCGCGCTGCCCCACGCCGACGCGCTGCGGCTGACCGAGGTGGCGGCGAGTCCCGAGGGCGACGTGCGCTTCCCGGACTTCGACCGGAGCGTGTTTCGCGAGACCTTCCGCGAGGCCCATCCGGCCGGCCCGCACGACGAGCACGCCTACACGTTCGTGGACCTCGAACGCATCCCGTGAAAACCACGATTTCGCACGGATGTGCAGGGGCGTCGGGTCGCGGTTGCCAAAGGGGGCGGCGATGCCCACCTGCCTGCCTTGACAGCAGGCGACGGTCCCTCGCAGGTGCGTAGGCCTCCGCTCGTTCCGGTGGCTGCCTCATCCGGGCAGGTTTGGACACGGTCGCGGGCCGCGTGGGCGGTTCGAACCGTTGGCGCGCGGGCGACCCCGCAGCAGGCAGGAGAAGACGGCTAGCATGCCTTGGAGCAATCAGAGCGGCGGCGGTGGCGGCGGGGGAGGTCCCTGGGGTCGTGGCGGCGGCGGCAATGGCGGCGGCCCCTGGGGCAGCGGCGGTGGCGGCGGCGGCGGTAAGACGCCCCCCAATCTCGAGGATCTCCTGCGGCGCGGCCAGGACCGCCTGCGCGGCGTCATGCCTGGCGGCTCGCTCGGCGGCGGCAAGAGCTTCGTGGTGATCGGGGCGCTGGCCGTGGGCCTGTGGCTCGCGACGGGCTTTTACACGGTCGCCCCCAACCAGGTCGGCATCGAGACGATCTTCGGCCGCTACGTCGGCTCGAAGGGAGAGGGCCTGCGCTACAACTTCCCCTATCCGGTCGGCGGCGTGATCAAGCCGAACGTCGGACAGGTGAACTCGATCCAGGTCGGCTTCCGGTCCGCCGGCGGCGCCCAGGCGCGCACCCGGGACATGCCAGACGAGAGCCTGATGCTCACGGGCGACGAGAACATCGTCGACCTCGACTTCGAGGTGCAGTGGCGCGTGAACCCGCTGAAGGCTTCGGACTACGTGTTCAACCTCCAGAACCCCGAGGGCACGATCAAGGCGATCGCCGAGAGCGCGATGCGCGAGGTCGTGGGCCGCCGCAACATTCAGGCGATCCTGACGAACGAGCAGTCGAGCGTCGCCCAGGAGGTCAAGGAGATCACCCAGAACGCCCTCGACGAGTACGGCGCCGGCGTCCGCATCGAGGTGGTGCAGCTCGTCAGCGTCAACCCACCGCCGGAGGTCCGGCCCGCCTTCATCGACGTGAACGCGGCGCAGCAGGACGCCGACACGGCGCAGAACGAGGCGAAGACCTACGCGAGCCGCGAGGTTCCGCAGGCCCGCGGGCGCGCTTCGCAGATCGTCCAGGCGGCGGAAGCGTACAAGACCAAGGCCACCGCCGACGCGACCGGACAGGCCGCGCGCTTCGACGAGGTCTACGCCTCCTACAAGACCGCGCCGACGATCAGCCGCGAGCGGATCTTCCTGGAGACGATGGAGAAGGTGCTGGGCTCCGTGAACAAGGTGATCATCGACCAGGGCGTCGCCGGTTCCGGCGCGACTGGTGCGGCGGGCGTCGTGCCCGTGCTGCCGCTGGCCGAATTCGGGTCCCGCACCCCCGCCCCGGCGCAGACGAATGGAGCGGCCCGATGAACGCACAGGCCATCCGCACCGGCTCGGCGGTCATCGCCGCCGCGCTCGCGCTCGCCTTCTACGCCTCGGTCTTCACCGTCGGGCAGATGCAGCAGGCCCTGGTGCTCCAGTTCGGCCGCGTCCGCGCCGTCCTGAACCAGACCGGCGAGGACAAGCCGGGACTCTACTTCAAGCTGCCCTTCGTCGAGAACGTCGTACTGTTCGACAAGCGCGTCCTCGACCTCGACCTGCCGGTACAGACCCTGCTGACGGCCGACCGCCAGAACCTGGAGGTCGACGCCTTCGCCCGCTACCGCATCATCGACCCGCTGCGGTTCTACCAGTCGGTGAACAACGTCGCGCTGGCCAATCAGCGCTTGGCGAGCTTCACCAACTCGTCCCTGCGCAACGTGCTGGCCCGCTCGACCCGCGACGCCATCGTCAAGACCGAGCGCACCCGGTTGATGAACCAGATCCAGGAGGACGTGAACCGTGAGGCCAAGGCGCTCGGCGTGCAGATCGTCGACTTGCGCATGACCCGCGTGGACCTTCCGGCGCAGAACAGCGTCGCGGTCTACCGCCGGATGAAGACGGAGCGCGAGCGCGAAGCCGCCGACATCCGCGCCAACGGCGACCAGATCGCCGCGACGATCAAGGCCAAGGCAGACCGCGACGTCACCGTGATCCTCGCCGACGCGACGCAGACGGCCGAGAAGCTTCGGGGTCAGGGCGACGCGGACAAGAACCGCATCCTCGCCGAAGCCTTCGGCAAGGACCCGAGCTTCTTCAGCTTCTACCGCTCGATGCAGGCCTACGAGACCGGGCTGAAGGGCTCCGAGACCCGGCTGGTGATGAGCCCGAATTCGGACTTCTTCCGCTACTTCAGCGATCCGCAGGGCAAGGCGGCCCAGGGCGGTGCGCCGCGAGGCGCCGACCCGTCCGCGACGACAGGCTCGACCGGCACCGCGCGCTGACGATTATGCAGGCGGCCCGCCCTTGAAGCGGGCGGGCCGCCGACGATCTTGAAAGGTGGCGGACGAACCGCCGGCCGTCCTGACGGTCCATAAGAAGCAGCTCCGGAAACGCGTTCTTGAAGAGGTCGATCATGTACCCCGTCGCGAGCGCGCCCGCGCATCCCTTCGCCCGGTTCCGCCGCTCAGCGCGAACGGTCGCCGCCGCGATCCTGATCGCGTCCTCGTCGGTGGCGATGCCAGCCTACGCCAAGGGCCCGGAATCGTTGGCCGACCTCGCGGAGAAGGTGGACGACGCTGTCGTCAACATCTCAGCCTCGACCACCGTCGAAGCGCGCCCCGGCAACCGCGCAGGACCGCAGCTGCCGCCGGGCACGCCGTTCGAGGACCTGTTCGAGGAGTTCTTCAACAAGCGCGGCGGACGCGGCGGCAACGAGCAGCGCGGCGAGAGCGAGAATCCGCGCCAGCAGCGCAAGTCGAGTTCGCTCGGTTCCGGCTTCATCATCGACGCGTCGGGCATCGTCGTCACGAACAACCACGTCATCGGCGACGCCAACGACATCCAGGTGATCCTGCACGACGGGACCAAGCTGAAGGCCGAGATCATCGGCAAGGATTCGAAGATCGACCTGGCCGTCCTGCGCGTGAAGCCGACGGCGGAGCGGCCGCTCAAGGCGGTGCCCTTCGGCGATTCGGACAAGATGCGCGCCGGCGACTGGGTGATCGCGATCGGCAACCCGTTCGGGCTCGGCGGCTCGGTCTCGGCCGGCATCGTCTCGGCGCGGGGGCGCAACATCGAGTCGGGCCCCTACGACAACTACCTGCAGACCGACGCGGCCATCAACAAGGGCAATTCCGGCGGCCCGCTGTTCAACATGGACGGCGAGGTGATCGGCATCAACACGGCGATCCTGTCGCCGACCGGCGGCTCCGTCGGCATCGGCTTCGCCGTCCCGTCGAGCTCGGCCAAGCCGGTGATCGACCAGCTTCGCGAGTTCGGCGAGGTCCGCCGCGGCTGGCTCGGCGTGCGCATCCAAAACGTGGACGACGCCACCGCCGAGGCGCTGGGGCTCAAGGGAGGCGCCAAGGGCGCCCTGGTGGCCGGAGTCGACGAGAAGGGCCCGGCCAAGACCTCGGGTCTCGAAGTCGGCGACGTGATCGTCAAGTTCAACGGTACGCCGGTGAAGGCCTCGAGCGACCTGCCGCGCATCGTCGCCTCGACGCCAGTCGGGCAGAAGGTCGACGTCGTGGTCGTCCGCAAGGGCGAGGAGAGCACGAAGTCGGTCACGCTCGGCCGCCTGGAGGACAGCGACAAGCCTCAGCTCGCCAACCTGCGCCAGCCGGAGCCCGAGAATGCGACCCGCCAAGCACTTGGCCTCAATCTGTCGGGCCTCACCGACGAGCTTCGGCGCAAGTACAACATCAAGGACGGCGTGAAGGGCGTGGTCGTCACCCGGGTCGACCCGAACTCGACGGCGGCCGACAAGCGCATCCAGCCCGGGGAGGTGATCGTCGAGGTCGGCCAGGAAGCAGTCAACACGCCCGCCGACGTGACCAAGCGCGTCGAAGCCCTGCGGAAGGACGCTCGCAAGTCCGTCCTGCTGCTGGTGGCGAGCGCCACCGGCGACGTGCGGTTCGTGGCGATCGGCCTCGACTGATCGACCGCTGAGGCGACCGCGACACCTGACGCCGCCGCCCATTCCGAGCGGCGGCGTTCTCGTTCGTGGCGGATGGGAACACGCTGACGCCTTGCATGCGCGGACCGAACCGGTCGCCCTCCGTTTCCGATGAGAGCCCGTGCGCGAGGCAGCCGACCCCGTGAATGCCGTCGCCTTCGATACGCTGAAGTTCGCGCGCAGCCTGCGTGAGAAGGCGCACCTCACGCCGGAGCAGGCTGAGGGGATGCCCGACGCCATGCCCGAGGTGTTCGCCAGCGGTATCCCCACCAAGGGTGACATCGTGGACGTCCGGCACGACATCGAAGCGCTTCGGATCGTGACGAAGGCCGACATCGAAGCTCTGCGCCTCTCGGCCCGCGCGGACATCGCCACGGCGAAATCCGACATCATCGAGTCGATGTTCGGGATGATCGGGTTTCAGACCGTCGCGATCCTCGGGGCGGTCGTCGCGCTCGTCCGCAGCCTGCACTGATGACGGTCAGGCGACGAATTCGCTCGCCATGTAGCCTTGCAGGTAAAGCAGCGCGCTGAGGTCGCCGTGCTCGATGCGGACCTTCGCCGCCGCCGCCACCGCGGGCTTGGCACGGAACGCGACGCCGAGACCGGCTTCCCCGAGCATGTCGAGGTCGTTCGCCCCGTCGCCGACCGCCAGCGTCTCCGTCGGCGCGAGGCCGAGGCCGTCGCGCAGGGCGATCAGCGTCGCACGCTTGGCCTCGCGCCCGACGATCGGATCGTCGACGAGGCCGGTGAGGCGTCCACCCGCAAGCCCGAGCCGGTTGGCGTGATGCTCGTCGAACCCGAGCGCCTCGGCGATCGGCCCGGTGAACAGCGTGAAGCCGCCGGAGACGAGGCAGGTGCGCGCCCCGTGCGCGTTCATCGTGTGGACCAGCGTGCGGCCGCCCGGGGTCAGGGTCAGCCGGTCGCGGATCAGGGCGTCCACCACCCCGGCCGACACGTCGCGGAGCAGGGCGACGCGCTCGCGCAACGCGGGCTCGAAGGCGATCTCGCCGCGCATCGCGCGCTCGGTGATCTCGGAGACCTGCTGCTTCAGGCCGATCGTGTCGGCGAGCTCGTCGATGCATTCCTGCTCGATCATGGTCGAGTCCATGTCGGCGAGGAACAGGCGCTTGCGGCGGTGCGCGTCGGCCGGCAACACCGCGACGTCGATCGGCTCGCCGCCGAGCGCCGTGCGCAGGCGTTCAGTCAGCGCCGCCGCGGCGGCGGGAGCGCCCGGCAGCAGAACCTCGGCGGCGACCTCGCCGTGCAGGATGCGCGGCTGGTGCTCGGTCGCCAGCACCAGCCGCGCCTCGGCCAGCACCGCATCGGTGATGGCGGGGCGGGCCTCGTTTGCTATCAGGGTCGCGACAAGGGTCATCGGAGCCGACGATTTCGTGTTGCCGCTTTCAAATGCGTCGTCGCAGGGGCGGCCGGAGGCGATCCTCATTGCAGGGCCGACCGCCTCGGGCAAGTCGGCGCTCGCGACGGCGCTGGCGCTTCGTCAGGGCGGGGTCGTCGTCAACACCGACTCGATGCAGGTCTACGCCGACCTTCGCGTGCTCTCGGCCCGGCCGGATCGCGTCGAGGAGGCGCGCGTCGCGCATCGTCTGTACGGACACGTCGACGGCGCAGTGAACTACTCCGCCGGGCATTTCGCGCGGGACTCCGCGGCCCTGCTGGCAGACCTCGACGGGCGGCTACCCATCTTCGTCGGCGGGACCGGCCTGTACTTCCGCAGCCTGGAGGAAGGCCTCTCGGACCTGCCGCCGGTGCCGGACGCGGTGCGCACAGCGATCCGCTCCGCCTGCGAGGGTCGGCCGACCGAGGCGCTGCATGCCGACCTCGCCGTACGCGACCCGGCCGGCGCCGCCCGGCTGCGGCCGAGCGACCGCGCCCGGGTGATGCGCGCGCTCGAGATTCACGCCGCCACCGGCCGGCCGATCGATGCGTTCCACGGCCAGCGCGTGCCAGGCCCGCTTGCGGGACGAAGGCTGCAGAAGATCTTCCTGGCACCCGAGCGGGACGAGCTGCGCGCCCGGATCGACCTGCGCTTCCGCGCGATGACCGACCGGGGCGCCCTCGACGAGGTCGCGGCACTTCACGAACGCCGCCTCGACCCGCTGCTGCCGGTGATGCGCGCGCACGGGGTGCCCGGGCTGATCGCCCACCTCGATGGCGCGATCGGGCTCGAGGAGGCGATCGTGCGCGGGCAGGCCGACACCCGCCGCTACGCCAAGCGCCAGTTCACCTGGTTTCGCCACCAGATGGGTGCGGACTGGCGCTGGCTCTCGCCCGAGGCGGCGATGGCCGAGCTGGCCTGAGGCCTTTTACCGTTCCAGGCGCGCGACGAGGCTCGACGTGTCCCAGCGGTTGCCGCCCATGGCCTGCACCTCGGCGTAGAACTGATCGACGAGGGCCGAGACCGGGAGCTTGGCACCGTTGCGACGTGCCTCGTCGAGGAGGATGCCGAGATCCTTGCGCATCCAGTCGACCGCGAATCCGAAGTCGAACTTGCCCGCGTTCATCGTCGCGCCGCGGTTTTCCATCTGCCAAGAGCCGGCCGCCCCCTTCGAGATCACCGAGAGCACCGCCTCCACGTCGAGCCCGGCCTTCTTGGCGAAGTGCACGCCCTCGGACAGCCCCTGGACCAGCCCGGCGATGCAGATCTGGTTGACCATCTTGGTAAGCTGGCCGGAGCCGACCGGACCCATCAGCCGGCAGGCCCGCGCGTAGGCGCCGATCGCGCCCTCGACCGTGTCGTAGGTCGCCTGCTCGCCGCCGCACATCACGGTGAGCACACCATTCTCGGCGCCGGCTTGGCCGCCGGAGACCGGGGCGTCGACGAAGCCGACACCCGCTTCGGTGGCCGCCTCGGCGAGTTCGCGCGCCACCTCGGCCGAGGCGGTGGTGTGATCGACGAAGATCGCGCCCGGCTTCATGCCGGCGAGCGCGCCGTCCGGCCCGAGCACGACGCCGCGGAGGTCGTCGTCGTTGCCGACGCAGGCGAACACGATCTCGGCGCCCTCGGCCGCCGCGCGGGGCGTCGGCGCGTGCGCGCCGCCGTTGGCCGCCACCCACGCCTCCGCCTTGGCGGCGGTGCGGTTGTAGACGGTGACCGAATGGCCCTTCTTGGCCAGATGCCCGGCCATCGGGGCGCCCATGACGCCGAGCCCCAGGAACGCGACCTTCGCCATCATCCGTCTCCGTTTCGTGTCGTGCGGTTTCGTGTGGTGCAGTTTCGTGTGGTGTGTGTGCGGTCTAGGTATCGCGCGTCGCAGCGTCAAACGATGAGCGCACAGGTGGTGCGACGCGTCGCGACAACGCGGCGCGGGTCTCGACTAGACCGAGGGAGGGGGATTTTCCTCGCTCGAAAAGTACGGCATCACCGCGCATGATCGTCGGCCGTTCAGAGCCGGCTTCGGGAGCGGAACGATGGGCGCGATCGGTAGGCACGGCCCCTGGGCCCTGGTCGGAGCGTTGGGGGCGGCGGCGCTCGCCATCGTCGCCGTCGAGCGCGGCGAGGCGGTGAACGCCCTCTGGCTCGTCGTCGCGGCGATCTGCGTCTACCTCATCGCCTACCGCTACTACGCGCTGTTCATCGCCGAGAAGGTGATGCGCCTCGACGCGAAGCGCGAGACGCCGGCCGTCCGCCACAACGACGGGCTCGACTACGTCCCGACCAACAAGAGCGTGCTGTTCGGCCACCACTTCGCGGCGATCGCCGGCGCCGGCCCCCTCGTCGGCCCGGTGCTCGCGGCGCAGATGGGCTACCTGCCGGGGCTGCTCTGGATCCTCGCTGGCGTCGTGCTCGCCGGCGCGGTGCAGGACTTCCTGGTCCTGTTCGTGTCGATGCGCCGCGACGGCCGCTCGCTCGGCGAGCTGATCCGCACCGAGCTCGGCACCATCCCGGGCGTCATCGCGCTGCTCGGCACCTTCCTGATCATGGTGATCCTGCTCGCCGTGCTGGCGCTCATCGTCGTCAAGGCGCTGGCGGAGAGCCCGTGGGGCACCTTCACCGTGATGTCGACGATCCCGATCGCGATGCTGATGGGCGTATACACCCGCACCATCCGCCCCGGCCGGATCGGCGAGGTCTCGATCCTCGGCTTCGTCCTGCTGATGGCGGCGATCTTCGGCGGCGGCGCGATCGCCGACAGCCCGGTCTGGGGCCCGGCCTTCACCTTCACCGGCACGCAGCTCTGCTGGATGCTGATCGGCTACGGCTTCGTCGCCTCGATCCTGCCGGTCTGGCTGCTGCTCGCCCCGCGCGACTACCTCTCGACCTTCCTCAAGATCGGGACCATCGCGGGCCTCGCGCTGGGCATCGCCTTCGTCGCCCCGCACATGCAGATGCCGGCGGTGACGAAGTTCGTGGACGGCACCGGTCCGGTCTGGGCCGGCCAGCTCTTCCCGTTCCTGTTCATCACCATCGCCTGCGGCTCGGTCTCGGGCTTCCACGCCCTGATCGCGTCGGGCACCACGCCGAAGCTGATCGCCAGCGAGGCCGACGCGCGCTTCATCGGCTACGGCGGCATGCTGATGGAGAGCTTCGTCGCAGTGATGGCGCTGGTCTCGGCCACGGTCATCGACCCGGGCGTGTACTTCACCATGAATTCGCCGGTGGCGCTCCTCGGCACGACGCCGGAGACGGCGGCCGCCGCGGTGACCAAGCTCGGCTTCGCGACGACGCCGGAGGTCATCGTCCAGACCGCCAAGGACGTCGGCGAGCACACCATCATCGCACGCGCCGGCGGCGCGCCGACGCTGGCCGTCGGCATGGCGCACATCATCTCCAGCGCCGTCGGCGGCAAGGGCATGATGGCGTTCTGGTACCACTTCGCCATCCTGTTCGAGGCGCTGTTCATCCTCACCGCGGTCGACGCCGGGACGCGCGCGTGCCGCTTCATGGTGCAGGACCTCGTCGGCCTCGCGGTGCCGGCGTTCAAGCAGACCAACGCCTGGGTTCCGAGCATCCTGGCCACCGCCATCGCGGTCGGCGCCTGGGGCTATTTCCTTTACCAGGGCGTCACCGACCCGCTCGGCGGCATCAACACCCTGTGGCCGCTGTTCGGCATCTCGAACCAGATGCTGGCCGCCGTCGCGCTGACGCTCTGCACGGTGGTGATCTTCAAGATGAAGCGCGAGCGCTACGCGTTCGTGACGATCATCCCGACCGCGTGGCTGTGCATCTGCACCCTCACCGCCGGCTGGCAGAAGATCTTCTCCGCCGACCCGAAGATCGGCTTCCTCGCCCACGCCGAGCGCTACGCGGGCGCGATCGCAGAGGGCAAGGTGCTGGCACCGGCCAAGAACCTCGGCCAGATGAGCCAGATCGTGCTGAACGACCGGATCGACACGGTGCTGGCCGCCCTGTTCATCGGCCTCGTCGTGGCGATCGCCGGCTTCGGCATCGCCGCCTGCCTGAAGGCGCTCCGCTCCGACCGCTGGACCGCGATCGAGAGCGAAGCCCGCATCGTCGCGGCGGAGTAGGCCGGTGGACGCCGCCTCGCAGAGCCTGCGCGACCGCTGGAAGGCATTGTCGAAATGCGTCTGCGACGGGGCGCGGCTGATGGTCGGGCAGGGCGACTATGCGGCCTACGCCGCGCACGTCGCACGCACCCATCCCGACCAGGCGCCGATGAGCGAGGTCGAGTTCTTCCGCCATCGGGAGAACGCCCGCTTCGGCGTCGGCAACACCAGCGGGTTCCGCTGCTGTTGACCGTGCGGTGCGTTCGAAGATCGATCGATCGAGGATGCGGCCCGGTCGCGGGACGTAAAACGCTTGACTTGGAGAGGGCGTTTCCCGTGAGTCGGGCGAACGCGAGGTAGGCATGAGCATCTTCCAGGACGCCATTCTGCGGTTCGGCCGGACGATCATGTCCTATGCCGGCGACGGCCTGTTCCTGCAGGCCGCGGTCTCGGCCGCCGCCAACGTGACGATCGCCGACGGCGACGTCGACGAGGAGGAGGTCGAGTCGGCGATCTCGGGGATGCGGGCCAACCCGATCCTCCAGAAGTCGTACGACACGCTGCGGATCGAGCAGGAGCTCTACGAGGGCATCGCCCGCGCCAAGACCCGGGCCGGGCGGATCGAGAACCTGCGTCACGTCGCGGCCGTCGCCGACCGGCCGCTCGACCAGCGCCAGGACATCTTCCTGATCGCCGCCGACGTCGCCGACTTCGGCGGCATCAGCGAGGTCGAGCACAAGGCCCTCGACGAGATCGCCGCCGCCCTCCAGGTCGAGAAGTCCGCGCTGCTGCGCTGACCACGCGTCCACCGCAGGCTGAGGAGGGGGACCGATGCCGCGCACCGGGGAGATCGCGTTCGACCCACGGCTCCGCGGCCTCACCGAGCTCGCGGTGGTCGGGTTCCTGCTCTCGCTCGTCACCTTCGGTATCTACCGCTTCTGGTACATGACCGACCTGCGGCGCTTCTTCTGGAGCCGAACCGTCGTCGACGGCAGCCCGGCGGAATACACCGGCACCGGGCGCGAGCTCTTCCTCGGCTTCCTCGTGGCGCTCGCGCTGCTGATCGTGATCTATGTCGGCCTGTTCGGCCTCGCCATCACCGTGCCGGCGCTGGCGCCGTACTCGGCGATCCTCTCCTTCGTGCTGCTGTTCCTGGTCGGGCAGTTCGCGATCTATCGCGGCCGGCGCTATCGAGCGATGCGCACCCTGTGGCGCGGCGTCCGCCTCGGCCAGGACGGATCGGGCCTCGTCTACGCCGCGCGCGCCGCCCTGTGGTGGACGCTGACGCTCGCGACGCTGGGCCTCGCCTACCCGTTCATGCGCGCCAGCCTCGAACGCTACCGCATCGGCCACACCCGGGTCGGCACGAGCCGGATGGCGTCTGATGCGCGCGGGCGCTCGCTCGTCGGGCCGTGGCTGCTGTTCTACGCGGTGGCGTTCGGCCCGGTGCTCGCCGTGCTGCTGGCGCTGCTCGCCGCCAACGACTTCACCCTGCCGACCGACCTGATCCTGCCCAAGCCCGGCGGCAAGGCCGGCGACCTCATCCTCAACCCGGCCTATCGCGGCAGCCGCGTCGCGACCCTCGCGATCGCGCTCGGCGTCACGGCCGGGTGCTGCCTTCCGCTCGCGCTCCTGCTGGTTCCGCTCTACCGCGCGCGCGAAGCCAAGGTGTTCATGAACGCCGCGAGTCTGAACGCCGCAAGCCTGGGCCCGGTCCGCCTCGTCTCGACCCTTCGGGCGCGGCAGTTCTACTGGCCCTACCTCGTCTACGCGCTGTCGCTCCTCGGCTTCGTCGCGGTGGTCGGGCTGATCGCGCTCCTCGCCGGGCTCGCAGCGCGGGCCGCGGGCGGCAACGGCTTCGCCTGGGCGGCGGCGCTCGGCGGCGGCCTGCTCTATCTCGGCGGCGCGCTCGCCTTCGCGGTGCTGCACGTGCGCATCGTCCAGGCCCGCCTCTGGGCCGCGGTCGCGACCACGACCGACATCGCCGACGCGGACGGCCTGAACCGGATCCTGGCGGCGACGCACGGGCCGGGCAGCGGCCTCAACGAAGGCCTCGCCGACGCGCTCGACGTGGGCGGCGCGCTGCAGATCGGGTTCTGATGCCGTCGAGCACCGCTTCCGGCCGCTGGTTCGACGGCCGGAGCGCCGCGCCGCACGACGTGACCCTGCGCCTCGGCGACCGCCTCGAGATCACCGGGCCGGGCGTGCACCGCGACTGGAACCTCGACGACCTGAGGGCGCGCGAGGCGCAGGCGCCGCTCCTGCGCCTCGGGATCGCGGGCGATCCCGGGCAGGTCGAGGTAGTAGACGCGACGTTCGCCGCCATCCTCGCAATCCGCTGCCCCGACCTGCGCAAGCGCGCCGACACGGCCGGCGGCACCTGGCGCCTCGTCGTCGGGTCGCTGGCGGCAGGCGTCGCCATCCTCCTCGCGGTCGCCCTCGGCCTGCCGGTCGCGGCCGGCCT
Organism: Methylobacterium sp. WL8; assembly: GCF_008040045.1. Taxonomy (NCBI): domain Bacteria; kingdom Pseudomonadati; phylum Pseudomonadota; class Alphaproteobacteria; order Hyphomicrobiales; family Methylobacteriaceae; genus Methylobacterium; species Methylobacterium sp. WL8. Next base: position 45,110 of record NZ_VRVF01000006.1, read on the forward strand.
CCTCGCGCCCCTGGTACCGGACGGCGTCGAGGCGCGTCTCGGCGCCGCGGTCGAGGGTCAGGTGCTGGACCTGATGGGCGATCCGCCGGCCTGCGCCGACCCGGCGGGACGGGCCGTGCTCGACCGCCTCGTCGCCCGCCTCGTGTCCGGTCGCGGCCTGCCGTCCGACCTCGCCGTGACGGTGCGCCGGCACAATACGGCAAACGCCCTGACCCTGCCCGGCGCGCGCGTCGTCGTGCTTTCGGAGCTGATCGCCAAGGCGCGAAGCGCCGACGAGTTCGCGGGCGTGCTGGCGCACGAGCTCGGCCACGTGGCCCTGCGCGATCCGACGCGGGCGCTGATCCAGGCGTCTGGCACCTCGTTCCTGCTCAGCCTCGTGCTCGGGGACCTCACCGGCTCGACGGTCATCGTCGCGCTCGGCCAGGCGGCGCTCTCGGCCGGCTACAGCCGCGACGCCGAGCGGGCGGCGGACGCCTATTCCGTCGCCACGATGCAGGCGGCGGGCGGCGACGCCGCCGCGCTCGCGACGATGCTGGAGCGGATCGCCAAGGACGACGCGGAGACCGACCCGGACTTCCTGCGCACCCATCCCTTCACCCGCGAACGCGCCGCCACGATCCGGGCGCAGGCCGGCGCCGCCGCATCCGGCCGGCGCATCCTGAGCGAGGCCGAGTGGGCGCAGCTGCGCCGGATCTGCCCGGGTGCGCCGGACAAGCCGGCACCGAAGCTGCGTCCAGGCCGGGGGCGGCGAGTCTGACGCGGCTGCGGCCTCTTCGCCGTCGCGGCGCAACGACATGATCGCGAAACAAATCTCGCGTTCGGTGGCGTCTGCATTCATGATGCGATGATCTGGCCGCAGCCGGGTCGGGGAGACCAAATGGGCCTCGTCCAGTACGCGCTGAAGTTTCGCATCACCACCTACGTGCTCGCCGTGCTGATGATGCTCGCCGGCGGCGGCGCGATCGTCGTCGCGCCGAAGGACGTGCTGCCGATCGTCGACATCCCGGTGGTCGTGGTGGTCTGGACCTACACAGGGTTGTCCACGCCGGAGATGGAGCGGCGGATCACCACCTACGCCGAGTTCTCGCTCTCGAACAACGTCAACAACATCAAGCGGATGGAATCGACGACACTTCAGGGCACGGCGATCCAGAAGATCTACTTCGATGGCGAGGTCAGCGTCGACCTCGCGATCACGCAAGTCGTCTCGGCGATGAACTCGATCCGCTCGGCGATGCCGCCGGGCGTGCAGCCGCCGATCGTACTGCGGTTCTCGGCCTCCTCGGTGCCGGTGATCCAGCTCGCGCTGACATCGACGAAGGAGAGCCTGACCAAGGTCTACGACTACGCGCAGTACCGCATCCGCCAGCGCCTGGTTCAGGTGCCGGGCTCGACCCTGCCGTCGCCCTTCGGCGGCACCCCGCGCCAGATCATGGTCGACCTCGACCTCCAGGCCCTGCGCGCCCTGGGCCTGACCGCGCTCGACGTCACCAACGCGATGACGGCCCAAAACCTCACGGTGCCCTCGGGCCTCGTGAAGATCGGCGAGCAGCAATACCCGGTCCTGCTCAACGCCACGCCGGACGCGATCTCAGCCCTCAACGAGATCCCGATCAAGGTTGTGGCCGGCCAGCCGGTTCTGGTGCGCGACGTCGCCTACGTCCGCGACGGCGGGCCGCCGCAGGTCAACATCGTGCGCTCGGACGGGCTGCATTCGGTGCTGATGCGGATCTTCAAGAACGGCACCGCCTCGACGCTGGACGTGGTCAACAACGTCAAGAAGGTGCTGCCCGAGATCCAGGCCGCGGCGCCCGACGGCATGGCGATCAAGCCGCTGTTCGACCAGTCGGTGTTCGTGTCCGCCGCGATCGAGGGCGTGATCCACGAGGCCGCCATCGCCGCCTGCCTGACCGGCCTGACGATCCTGCTGTTCCTCGGGTCGTGGCGCTCGACGATCGTCGTGCTGATCTCGATCCCGCTTTCGATCCTCACCTCGCTGGCGATCCTCGCTGCGCTCGGCCAGACCATCAACGTGATGACGCTCGGCGGCCTGGCGCTCGCCGTCGGCATCCTCGTCGACGACGCCACGGTGGCGATCGAGAACACCTACCGGCTGTTCGAGGAGGGCGAGCCGTTCCGCAAGTCCGTGGTCGAGGGCGCGGCCAGCATCGCCAAGCCGACGCTGATCTCGACGCTGTCGATCTGCGCGGCCTTCGTCTCGGTCTTCGCGCTGGCCGACACGCCGAAATATCTCTTCACGCCGCAGGCGCTGGCGGTCGTGTTCGCGATGCTGACCTCGTACCTGCTCTCGCGCACCCTCGTGCCGGTGCTGATCGACGTGCTGGTCGCCCGCGAATACGTCGAGCGACACGGGGGCGACCACGACGCCGCCGCCCCGCCGCCGCGGCGCGGGCGTGTGACACGCGCCCTCGGCTGGCTCGGGCGCCCGGTCTTCCACCTCGCCGGGCGGTTCCGGAACGGCTTCGAGGCTCGCTTCGAACGCTTCCACCGCGGCTATCTCGGCCTGCTCCACGTCGTCGTGCGCCGGCGCGTCGCGACGATCGCCTTCGTCGTCCTCGTCTTCGCCGGCACCGCCGGGCTCTTCACCTTCGTCGGGCGGGACTACTTCCCGCAGGTGGCCTCGAGCCAGCTCACGCTGCACCTGCGCACCCGCCCCGGCATGCGGATCGAGACCGCCGAGCAGGTCTTCGCGGCGATCGGCGCGACGGTGCGCGAGGTGATCCCCGAGAGCGAGATCGAGCAGATCCTCGACAACATCGGCCTGCCCTCGAACAACTACAACTTCGCGTTCTCGGACGGCTCCTTCGTCGGCTACAACGACGGCCAGATGCTGGTGAACCTGCGCGAGGGCCACGGCGACGTCGGCACCTACACCAAGCGCCTCCGCGAGGTGCTGCGCGAGCGCTTCCCCGACGTGATCGTCTACTTCCAGCCCTCCGACATCATCACGCAGATCCTCAACTTCGGCACGCTGGCGCAGATCGACGTGCAGGTGTCCGGGCGCAACGCCGAGAAGGACCTCGCGGTCGCCCAGAACATCGTGCGCCGCCTGAAGGAGACCAAGGGCGCCGTCGACGTGCACCTCCACCAGATCGTCGGCACGCCGCAATTCTTCGTCGACGTGGATCGCCGTCTCGCCTCGGAACTCGGGCTGACGCAGCAGCAGGTGGCGCAGGGGCTCAACGTCTCCCTGTCGGGCTCCTTCCAAGTGACCCCGAACTTCTGGACCGATCCGAAGACCGGCATCCCGTACCAACTCTGGGTGCAGACGCCGGAATACCGCAACGCCTCGCTGACCGACCTTCAGAACACGCCGCTGCTGGTGCGGGCCAACAGCGACCAGCCGGGCGTGCTGACCCTGCTGTCCAGCGTCTCGACCGTGCGCCGCCAGGCGACGCAGACGGTGGTGAACCACGTCAACACCGCGCCGACCTACAACATCTACGCGGCGGTGCAGGATTCCGACCTCGGCTCGGTGGCGCGAGAAATCCGCACCATCGTCGACGAGGAGCAGAAGGCGCTGCCGGCCCCCGACAAGATCACCGTGCGCGGGCAGATCGAGAACATGGACTCGGCCTTCGTGCGCCTCGGCGTCGGCCTCAGCATCGCGCTCGTGGCGGTCTACCTGCTGATGGCGGTGAACTATCAGAGCTGGGGCGACCCGTTCGTGGTCCTGGCGGCGCTGCCGCTCGCCTTCTGCGGCATCGTCGCGAGCCTGTTCGTCACCGGCACCACCTTCTCGATCCCGTCGCTGTTCGGCGCGATCATGTCGGTGGGCATCGCGTCGGCGAACTCGATCCTGCTCGTCACCTTCGCCCGCGAGCACCGCGAGGCGACGGGCTGCTCGGCGATCGAGGCGGCGCTCCTGGCCGGCGAGACCCGGTTGCGCCCGGTGCTGATGACGGCAGGCGCGATGTTCCTCGGGCTGATCCCGATGGCGCTCGGCACGGGCGAGGGCGGCGAGCAGAACGCGGCGCTGGCGCGCGCCGTGATGGGCGGCATCGCCTTCGGTACGCCGGCGACGCTTCTGTTCGTGCCGTTCCTTTACACGGTGCTGCGCGCGGGCAAGGTGCAGGTGCCGGAGGACTACGCTTAGGGACGAAGACGCCTACGCCCGCGGCGGCACCAGCTCGGCGACCGCGTCGGCGAGCTCGGAGAAATGCCCGATCACCCGGTCCGGCCCGAGCCGGTCCACCGGCGTGTCGGTGTAGCCGAAGGTGACCGCCACCACCGGGATGCCGGCGGCCTTGGCCGCATCGATGTCGGCGCGGGAATCCCCGACCATCACCGCGCGCGCGGGGTCGCCTCCGGCCTTGGCGATCGTCAGGGTGATGTGGCGCGGATCGGGCTTGCTGTAGGGGAAGGTCGCGCGCCCGCAGATCGCGGCGAAGCGACCGCCGATGCCGAGCTTGTCGAGCAGGTCGACGGCGTGGAGCTCGACCTTGTTGGTGCACACGGCGAGCCGGAAACCCTCGGCCTCGAGCCGGTCGAGCGCCTCGACCACGCCGGGATAGAGGTGCGAGCGGTCGCACAGGTGCGCGCCGTAATGCTCCAGGAAGTCGGCGAACAGCGCCTCGTGCCGTTCGGGCGTCAGCCCCTTGCCGGCGGCCTCGAAGCCGCGGCGGATCAGCGCCTTGGCGCCGGCGCCGATCAGGTCCCGCGCCTCCGCGAGCGGCAGTTCCGGCAGGCCCTCGCGCACCAGCAGTACGTTCAGCGTGCCGATCAGGTCGCCCGCGGTCTCGGCCAGGGTGCCGTCGAGGTCGAACACGGCAATCTTCGGCAAGGTGGACATCGCGAGCTTTCGCAAGGGGCGGGGGATGGCGCCCTCGCTAGCCGCCCGCGGCGGACGGGGCAAGTTTCCGGCACCCCTCGGGGCGCGGACGACATCCGACGCCCCAGACTTGCCCGAAACCCCCGTGAAAGGAGAGGGCGTCACACCCCGGGACCGTCCATGAACATCCGCCTGCTCGCCCTCGGCCTCTGCCTGCTCGCGCCGGTTTCCGCCGCCGCCGCCTCGTTCGAGTTCGTCCCGGCCCCGCAGGCCGACCTCAACCGCATGTACCGGGTCGACAAGGTCACGGGTGAGGTCACCTCGTGCCAGTACGGGCTGCAGGACGTCGGGGGCGGCATCGGCCTAACGGTCTGCTTCGCGGCGGGCGAGGGGGCCGGCGCGCAGCCCCCGTCGGAATACGGCCTCGTCGCCACGCGCCACACCCGCGAGGCGGGCGTGTTCCGGGTGAACTACCGCACCGGCGAGATGAGCATCTGCTTCGTGCTGGTGAAGAAGGAGCAGGTCGTCTGCACCCAGCAGACCAACCCCTCCGCCGAAGGCGCCGCCCAGGCGCCCCTCGTCGGCAACGTTCCGGGCCGCGCCGGCGCCAGCGCGACGCCGCCGCAGGGCGGGCGGCCCTGACGCGGCGCGGGCGGGGCGCATGCGGGCGGATCCGTCATCCGAATGCCGGTTTCGGCAGGCGCCGCGGCTTCCCGGCGCGGCGGCGGCCATGCTAGGGCGTGCCGCACCTGAACGGGACGAACCGGCACCCTGCGCATGCACCCTTCCACGAGACCCGACGGCGGGACGTCGTCGTGAGCGGCCCGGACCTGCGCCGCGCGGCGGCCGCCCGCGCCCTCGACCTGGTCGAGCCGGGCATGCGGCTCGGGCTCGGCACCGGCTCGACGGCGGCGGCCTTCGTCGCGCTCCTCGGGGCCCGCGTCCGCGACGGCCTCGACGTCGTCGGCGTGCCGACCTCCGAGGCGACCCATGCGGCGGCGACGCGCGAGGGCATTCGCCTCGCGACCCTGGAGGAGCTGCCCGAGCTCGACCTCACCATCGACGGAGCCGACGAGGTCGACGCCGACCTCCGCCTGATCAAGGGCGGCGGCGCGGCCCTGCTTCGCGAGAAGATCGTCGCCTGCGCCAGCCGCCGCATGGTGGTGATCGCCGACGCGGCCAAGCGCGTGGCGACGCTCGGCGCCTTCCCGCTGCCGATCGAGGTCAACGCCTTCGGCCTCGCCGCGACCCGGATCGGCGTCGAGGCGGCGATCGCGCGCGCGGGCTGCGCCGGCGACGTCGCGCTGCGCGTGACGTCCGGCGTCGCGCCGCTGACGACGGATGGCGGCCACCTCATCCTCGACGCCCGCCTCGGCCGCATCGCCGACGCGGAGCGGTTGTCGGCCCTGCTCTGGGCGGTTCCCGGGGTGGTCGAGCACGGCCTGTTCCTCGGGATCGCCACCGCGGCCATCCTCGCCGAGGAGCGCGACGGCCGCGCCGAGGTCAGCGTAATCGGCAGCCTCGCATAAACCCTTTCGCGCCGCTTAGCGGCGCACCGGGGACGGCATCGGTGTCGCCGTCCCATCCCCCCTCGCTCAGGAACGTCCGGAATGTCCGTACTCTCCCGCCGCCTCCTTCCCGCCCTGGTGGCCGCCCTCGTCGCCGGCCCGGCCCTCGCCCAGGCGCCGAAGGCCGCGCCGCCGAAGCCGGCACCGGCGCCCGCCGCGCCGGCCAACCGCGGCGCCCCGACGATCAGCGCGAACCACCTCGCGCTCGCCCGCGAGGTGATGCTGAGCTCGGGCATCGCCCGCTCGTTCGATTCGATCATTCCGGCGTTCGCCGACCAGATCAAGCAGCAGTCGGTGACGCGGCCCGAGCTGGCCAAGGACCTCGACGAGGTGCTGCGTTCGCTCAACCCGGAGATGGAGCTGCAGAAGCAGCGCATCATCGACACCGCCGCTCGCATCTACGCGACCAAGCTGACCGAACCCGAGCTACAGGACATCGCGACGTTCTTCCGCTCGCCCGCCGGCAAGCGCTACGTCGAGACGCAGCCGCAGATCCTCGACGAGATGGTCCAGGCGATGCAGACCTGGACCCAGGAAGTCTCGGAATACGTCATGGTCCGCGTGCGCGCCGAGATGGGCAAGCGCGGGCACCAGCTCCAGTAGGCCGTAGGGCTGTCCGCAGAACGCGCCGTGCATCCGTCCCGACGCCTCTACGCGGCCGGCGCCGTCGCGCTCGCGGCGCTGCCCTTGGCGATGGCGCTGGCCAACCGCTCGAGCCCCCTCGTCGTCGCCATCGCGGCGCTGCTGTTCCTGGCCGGGCGCTGCCTTGAGGATGCCGGCGCGGTGCGGCGCCTGCTGTTGCCGCCGCTCGCGACGCCGCCGGGCCTCGCGGCCCTGGTGTTCCTGGCCTGGTGCGCCGCGACGCTCGCCTGGACGCCGTTTCCGGCGCTTTCCCTGCGAATGGCCGGCGAGTTCGTGCCGACCCTCGTCGCCGCGTACCTGCTGGCCCGCCTCGCCCCGGGGCGCATCCCGGGTTTCGCTGCGCCGCTCTCGGCCGCGATGGTGGTGCTCGCCGGGCTGACCATCGCCGTCGGCCTCGCCGCGGGTCTGCCGCTGCAGCGCGCCCTCGGCCAGCGGATGGCGGAGTTCGTCTACAACCGTCCCGCGCTCACGCTTGCCGTCGTCGCCGGCCCGCTCGCCCTGGTACTGTGGCGCCAGGGCCGGCGCGTCGTCGCGCTCGCGGCTTTGGCCTTCGCAGCGCTCGGCATCCTGCGCTCGGTCAGCGGGGCGGCTGCCATGGGGCTTGCCGCGGGACTTGCGATGTTCGTCCTCGGGCGCCTGCTGCCGGCCCGCCTCGCGGTCGGCCTCGCCGGGCTCGGCCTCGGGCTCGCCGTGGCGTTGGCCCCGGTCGAGGGCGACCTGCTCGACCAGTTCATGCCGGAGGCGGCGCACGAGCGGCTGGTCCATTCCTCGTCGCGCGCCCGCGTCGCCATCGCGCGGAGCTTCGGCGCAGCCGTTGCGGCGGACCCGTGGGTCGGGGCCGGCTTCGGCACGTCGGCTCGCTTCGCCGAGGCGCCGGTGGCCGCGCGGCTCGATCCGGAGATGCGGACGCTGCTCGCCGTCGGCCATCCGCACAACGCATTCCTCCAGGTCTGGGCCGAGCTCGGAACCGCCGGGGCCGTGCTCGCGGCGGCGGTCCTGATGCTGATGCTCGCACCCCTCGTCGCCTGGCCGGCGGGGGAGCGCGCGACGGCGCTCGCCCTGGTCGCGGCGGCGGCGGCCATCGCCTTCGTCGAGCACAACACCTGGGCGGCGTGGTGGACGGCCGGCCTCGGCGCTGCCATCACCTGGCTGCGGGATGCCAGGAGCCGCACCACGCCTCACACCCTTTCCCGGCCCGAGGCCGGGCCGGATCGGACCCTGTCATGAGCGAGACCTACGACGTCGACCTGTTCGTGATCGGCGGCGGCTCCGGTGGGGTCCGCGCCGCCCGGATCGCGGCCGGCTACGGCGCCCGCGTGATGCTCGCGGAGGAGTACCGCGTCGGCGGCACCTGCGTGATCCGCGGCTGCGTGCCGAAGAAGCTCATGGTCTACGCCGGACGCTTCGCCGACGAATTCGAGGACGCGGCCGGCTTCGGCTGGACGGTGGAGGCGCCGCGCTTCGACTGGAGCGTGATGAAGCGCCGGCGCGACGCCGAGGTGACGCGGCTCGAAGGCATCTACGACGCCAACCTGATCCGGGCCGGCGTCACCGTGGTGCCGGAGCGCGCGGTGATCGAGGACGCGCACGCGGTCCGCCTCGTCGCCAGCGACAGGCGCGTCACCGCCAAGGTCATCCTGGTCGCGGTCGGCGCCCACCCGGTCAAGGAGCCGGCGGTGCCCGGCGCGGAGCTGGCGATCACCTCGAACGAGGTGTTCGAGCTGGAGACGCTGCCCGAGCGCATCCTGGTGATCGGCGGCGGCTACATCGCGGTCGAGTTCGCGGGCGTGTTCGCAGCCCTGGGCAGCCGGACCGCGCTGCTCCACCGCGGCGACCGGCTGCTGCGCGGCTTCGACGACGAGATCCGCGACGCGCTGGGCGACGCCTACGCGAAGCGGCTCTCGCTCAAGCTCGGGCGCAACCTCGCCAAGCTCGAACGGGTCGACGGCGGCATCGCCACGACCCTCGACGACGGCGAGACGTTCGTCGTCGACCAAGTGCTGATGGCGACCGGGCGTCGCCCCAACGTCGCCGGGCTCGGCCTCGACCGGGTCGGGATCGAGACCGACGCCGCCGGCGCGATCCCGGTCGACGCCTACTCGCGGACGGCGGTGCCCTCGATCTACGCGGTCGGCGACGTCACCAACCGCGCCAACCTCACGCCGATCGCCATCCGCGAGGGCCACGCCTTCGCCGACACCGTGTTCGGCGACAGGCCGGCCTGCGTCGATCACCGCCTGATCCCGACCGCGGTGTTCTCGACGCCGGAGATCGGCGTCGTCGGCCACAACGAGGACACCGCACGCGAAATCTACGGCCGGATCGATGTGTTCAAGGCGAGCTTCCGCCCGATGAAGGCGACGCTCTCGGGACGCGACGAGAAGGTCCTGATGAAGGTGCTGGTCGATTGCGCCAGCGACAAGGTCGTGGGCGTGCACGTCTTCGGCCACGATGCCGGCGAGCTCATCCAGGCGGTCGGCATCGCGGTGACCATGGGCGCGACCAAGGCGGATTTCGACCGTACCATCGCGGTGCATCCGACGGCGTCGGAAGAGCTCGTGACGATGCGGGTTCCGCAGGTGACGAAGCACCCCGTCGCCGTCGGCTGACGATCCGCGCGCGATCGGCCCTCGACGCCGCGCATTCCCGGGCCATATCCGCACGATGGGCAAGCGAGACAGCGGCAAACGAGACACCGGCAAGGACGAGCCCGGCAAGCGGGGCCCGGACAAGCGGGAGCCGGCCGGCGACGACGCACAGGTGCGGCGGCAGCGCGTCATCGACGGCCTGCTGGCCGACGCCCTCCGGCCGGCCTTCTCGACGGCGGGCCCGAGCCGGGAGATGCTGGCGCCGGACATCCAGGGCGCGATCGACGCGCTCCTCGCCATGGCCACGGCACGCAAGAGCCGGTGCCTGACCTACGAGGACCTGGAGGAAGCGCTCCCCGCCCGCGACGTCTCGGCGGAGGACCTGGAGGCGATCTTCTGGATCCTGGCCGAGCACGGCATCGAGGTCGAGGACGGCGAAGGCTGACCCATCCGCCCCGGCGCTCGCCGCGACCTGCGATCCGCCCAGCCCCGCGCCCGCCTCATCTCGCCCAGCCGGACAAACCGCTCTATAAGCCGCGCTTCGCGCCCAGATTCGGCGCGCACGGGAGAGGCGCCGCGAGGTGCGTGGGAGTGTGTGATGGGCGAGCGTTGGACACCGAAGTCATGGCGTGACCTGCCGATCCAGCAGGTGCCGGCCTATCCGGATCCGGCCGCCCTCGAAGCGGTCGAGGCTCAGCTCGCGAGCTTCCCGCCCCTCGTCTTCGCGGGCGAGGCGCGCAAGCTGAAGACCGCGCTCGCGCGAGTCTCGACCGGCGACGCCTTCCTGCTCCAGGGCGGCGATTGCGCCGAGAGCTTCGACGAGCATTCGGCCGACAACATCCGCGATTTCTTCCGCGTGTTCCTGCAGATGGCTTTGGTACTCACCTTCGCCGGCGCGTCGCCCGTGGTGAAGGTCGGTCGCATCGCCGGGCAGTTCGCCAAGCCGCGCTCCTCGCCGACCGAGACCCTCGACGGCGTCATCCTGCCGAGCTACCGCGGCGACATCGTCAACGGGCTGACCTTCACGGACGAGGCCCGCATCCCCGATCCGCGCCGTCAGCTCGAAGCGTACCGCCAGTCGGCGGCGACGCTCAACCTGCTGCGCGCCTTCGCCACCGGCGGCTACGCCAACCTCGAGAACTCGCATCGGTGGATGCTGGGCTTCGTCAAGGACAGCCCGCAATCCTCCCGCTACGCCGACGTCGCCGAACGGATGACGGAGGCGCTCGACTTCATGCGCGCCATCGGGATCAACCCGGAGACGCACCAGGAGGTGCGGACCACCGACTTCTACACCAGCCACGAGGCGCTGCTGCTCGGCTACGAGGAGGCGATGACCCGCGTCGATTCGACGACCGGCGACTGGTACGCCACCTCGGGCCACATGCTGTGGATCGGCGACCGCACCCGCCAGCCGGACCACGCCCACGTCGAGTACGCCCGCGGCATCCGCAACCCGATCGGCCTCAAGTGCGGCCCGTCGATGGACGCCGACGGCCTGATCCGGCTCGCCGACGCGCTGAACCCGGGCAACGAGGCCGGGCGCCTCAGCCTGATCTGCCGGTTCGGCGCGGACAAGGTCGGCGAGCACCTGCCGCGGCTGGTGCGGGCGATCGAGCGCGAAGGCCGCAGCGTCGTGTGGGTGTGCGATCCGATGCACGGCAACACGATCTCGGCCGGCCGCTACAAGACGCGTCCGTTCGAGCGGGTGATGCAGGAGATCGAGGGGTTCTTCGGCGTGCACTCGGCCGAGGGCACGATCCCGGGCGGCATCCACCTGGAGATGACCGGCAAGGACGTCACCGAATGCACGGGCGGCGCCCGCGCGCTGACGGCGGACGACCTTCAAGACCGCTACCACACCTACTGCGACCCGCGACTCAACGCGGAGCAGGCCTTGGAAGTCGCGTTCCGCACGGCCGAGCTGGTCGGGCGCGGTCGCACCGCGGTGGAGCGTCCGCGCCTCGACGCGGCCGAATAGGCCAGCGAAGGGTCGCGTCGGCGAGGTACGCCGCCGCGGCCGCTCAGGCGATCGCGCGCTTCGCGCCGTTCCAATGGGCGATGAGGTCCGGCAGTTCGGCGGCCGGGACCGGCCGGCTGAACAGGTAGCCCTGGACCTCGTCGCAACCCTCGGCCCGGAGCTTGGCCAGCTGCGCCTCGGTCTCGACGCCCTCGGCGGTGGTGGTCATCCGCAGGCTCGCCCCGAGACCGATCACCGCTCGGACGATGAACTCGGTGCCGTCCTCCGCGCAGAGGTCCCGCACGAAGGACTGGTCGATCTTGATCTTGTCGAAGGGGAAGCTGCGCAGGTAGCTCAGGCTCGAATAGCCGGTGCCGAAATCGTCCATCGAGACGCGCGCGCCGAGCATCTTGAGATTGTGCAGGATCGCCGTCGTCGCACCGGGGTTGGCCACGAGCACGGATTCGGTGATCTCCAGTTCCAGGCGGTGGCCGGCGAGGTTGGTGGCCTGCAGGGCGTCGCGCACCGCCGTCACCAGGCTCGCCGAGGTGAACTGCACCGCAGAGACGTTGACCGCGACCTTGAGGCCGTCGGGCCAGCGGGTCGCCTCTTCGCAGGCGCGGCGCAGCACCCATTCGCCGAGCGGGACGATCAGGCCGAGTTCCTCGGCCACCGGGATGAACTCCACCGGCGACACCCGTCCGCGCACCGGATGGTTCCAGCGCAGCAACGCCTCGAAGCCACAGATCCGCTCGGCGTTGAGGCAGTAGATCGGCTGGTAGTGGACCTCGAAGTCCTCGTTGGCGACGGCCTCGCGCAGGTCGACCTCGAACAGGCGCCGCGCCTGCAGCCGCGCATCCATCTCCGGCTCGAAGAACCGGAACGACCCGCGGGCGTCGACCTTGGAGCGGGCGAGGGCCACGTCGGCGTTCTTCAGGAGCTTCTCGCAGCTCGTGCCGTCATGGGGGGCCAGGGTGATCCCGAGGGTGACGCCCAGCGTGACCGTGTGGCTCGACAGGACGTAGGGCGCGCCGAGCACTTCCACGAGGCGGCGGGCGAGGACGGCGGCGTCCTCGGCGGTGTCGATTCCGCGCTGCAGGATCGCGAACTCGTCGCTGCCGAGGCGAGCGCAGGTGTCGATCTCGCGGATGCAGGCCTCGATCCGGTTGGCGGCGGCCTTCAGCAGCTCGTCGCCGACCACGTGGCCGAGGGTGTCGTTCACCGGCCGGAAGTCGTCGAGGTCGAGGCAGAACACGGCGAAGCCACTGCTGCGCCCGGCCTGCGCGATCGCGGCGTCGACCTGCTCGCTGAACAGGATGCGGTTCGGCAGCCCGGTGAGCGCGTCGTGGTGGGCGAGGAAGGCGATTCGCGCCTCCGCCTTGCGCCGGTCGGTCACGTCGTCGAAGGTCGCGACGAAGCCGCCGTCGGCCGTCGTGCGCTGCTCGATGGCGACGACGCGGCCGTTGGCGAGTTCCTGGAAATAGGTGCGGTCGGGACCGGCCGCGAAGATCGCCTCGGCCTCGCGCACCAGGTCGACGCGGCCGGAGCCGGGATGGTGGCCGGCCCCGAGGCTGCGTTCGAGAACGGACACGACCGACATGCCGGGGACGACAGAGCCCGGCGGCAGGTTGTAGATCTCGCCGTAGCGCCGGTTCACCACCATCAGCCGGTGGTCGGCGTCGTACAGGCACAGGCCCTGGCTCATGTTGTCGAGCGCCGCGTCCAGGCGCAGGTTGGTCTGGGTGAGCCCGGCCTCCTGCTCCTTGAGCACGCTGATGTCGCTGCACACGGCGACGAACCCGCCCTCCTGGGTGGCGCTGCGGCTGACGCGCAGCCAGCGCCCGTCGGCGAGCTGGACCTCGCCGTCCCGCGAAAGGGTGCGGGCGCAATCGACCAGCGCAGCGGGGGCGTCGGCGTGGCCGTTGGCGAGCGCGGTCACCGACGAACCGATCTCGACCGCCGAGCGCAGACCGATGAAGAACTGAAGCGCCTGGGCATTGGCGAGCGCGATCCGCCCGTGGGCGTCGACGACGACGACGCCCTCGCGCGAGCTCTGCAGCGCGTCGGCGAGCAGGGTCTCGGCCGAACGGCGCTGGCTGACCTCGCGCTCCATCATCGCCTGGATGTTGTCGCGCATAGTAGCCATGGCCCGCAGCAGCGCGCCGAGCTCGTCGCGGCCGCCGGTCGGCACGGCGTCGTCGAGGCGTCCGGCCGCGATCCGCGCGGCCACCGAAGAGGCCGCCGCGAGGGGCCCGGTGATCCGGCGGTTCAGCAGGTAGGCGACGAAGCCCGACAGGATCAGCGCGACCGCCATCGCGATCAGGTTGAAGCGCACCTCCTGCGCGACCACCTTCCGGGCAGTCTGGCGGAAGACGAAGCCGTCGCCGGCAGTGTAGTTGACCAGGAGCTCGATCTGCCCGTCGACGATTCCAGCTTGGCGATCGAGGGCGTCCCAGGCGGCGATCTTGGCCGTAGACCCGTCTAGGCCGTGGCGCATCGTCTCCCAAAGCTCGACGCCCTCCTGAACGGCCTTGGCCGAGCGGACCACGCGGTCCGATTGCGAGCGCTCGACGGCGATCCCAAGATCCTCGGTGAGCGTGGAGGCGAGTTCGTTGATCGCGGCATCCAGCTTGGCGGCGGCGGCCGGGTCGCGGGTCACCATGCGACGGGCGAAGGCCGAGCGCATGTTGGCGAAGTCCGCCGCCGCGGCCCGCGCGTAATTGATTGACATCAGGCATTCGTCGTAGGTGCGGTTGACGAGCTCACCCGCCTCCTGAAGCCCCTGGATGGCATAGATCCCGAGGGTACCGGTGATCAGGCTCATCGTCAGGAAGGCGACGAGGATCCGGCCGCGGATCGTCGTCCCGGCATCGGCGATACGCCGCAGCGCGCCGGCCCTCGAGCGTCCGCCGACCTTCGATCCGGTTCGATTCCATCGCATGGAAACGTAGCTTCTTCCTGCCCGCACCGCGTCAAGATAAGCGTGAAATGTTAAGGCGGCATTAGTCGCCGCCACGCGTATCCCCGGCTGGATCGGCGATCGGGCCGAACAGCACCGTCGTAACCATCGCCTCGGATATCGCGCAGGACGGCCGCCAGCGTCAGCCAAATCTTAACGACGACGACCTAACCGTCGAGCATCATCTTCGGAAATGCCATGTCACGGCTTGAGGGATCGATGGTCGGCCGCGTTTTCCGAAGTCCGTTCGCGGCCACAGCGACGGCCCTTGTCGCCGGCCTTCTCGCCGGCGTCGTCTTCGTCGGCCGGCTGGAGGCGAGCGGGCACCTCGTCTCGCAGAAGGGGCGGGCGTTCCAGCCGAACAGCCTCGTCATCACGCGCGGCGACACGATCACCATCGTCAACGACGACAGCGACCTGCTGCACCACATCTACATCGAGTCGGACGCCTTCAACTTCGATTCCGGCGACCAGGTGCCCGGCAGCCGCACGCCGGTGACGTTCGAGAAAAACGGCACCTTCGTCGTGCTCTGCGGCATCCACCCGAAGATGAAGCTCATCGTCCGGGTGAACTGACCGCCTTCAGCGGGCGGCCGCCTGGACCGGCTTGGCCTCGCCCTGGCCGCCGTCGCGGATCACCCGCTGCCCGTCGCGAAGGTCGGCGGGCGGCCCGAGAACGATCCGCTCCTGCCCGGTCAAGCCCTGGTCGATCTCGATCGTCGTGCCGAAGTCGCGCTTCACGTGGATCGCGCGCCACTCGGCCCGGTCGTCGTCGCCGACCACCGCGACCTGCGTGCCGCGCTGGTTGAACACCAGCGCCTCCGCCGGAACGATCACCGCCGGCTCCGGGCGCGGGATCTGCAGCGTGACGTAGACGTAGAGGCCGGCGCGCAGGGCCCCGTCGGGGTTCGGCACGTCGACTTCGGTAGTCAGCGTCCGCGACGCGCTGAGCAGGGCGACGGAGCTGCGCTCGACCCGGCCCGAGAACGTCCGGTCCGGGATTTGCGGCACCTTGATCGAGGCCTCGACGCCCTTCTTCACGCCGATGGCGGCGTTTTGGGGCACGTTCACGCTGATGCGCACGATGTCGTCGCGGTCCATGCCGAGCAGCGGCGTGCCGCTGCCGTCGGCCTTCACCAGGTCGCCGACGTCGACGCTGCGCGTGGTGACCACGCCGTCGAAGGGCGCGACCACGTCCTTGAATCCGGTGAGCGCCTTCAGGCGGTCGACCGTGGCGTCCTGCGCCTTGATGTTGGCTTCGGCGACCTTCACCCCGGCCTCGGCCGCAGCGAGCGTCGCGCCCTGGCTGAGCACGCCGGCTTGCGAGTTGTCGGCGTTCTGGCGCGAGGCCCAGCCCTGGGTCGCCAGCGTCGAGGTGCGGTTGTTGGTGAGGTTGGCGAGGTTGACGTTGGCGCGGGCCTGGTCGACCTGCGCCTTGGCCTGAAGCAGTTGCGCCCGGATCTGCCCAGACTGCGCCTCGGCCTGGGCGAGCTGCTGGTCGAGTTCGGGGGCCGCGATCCGGAGCAGGATGTCGCCGGCCTTGACCCGCGAGCCGATGTCGACCCGGCGCTCGGCGACGTAGCCGGTCGCGCGGGCGAAGATCGCGGCGCGGGCGAAGGCCTGGATGTCGCCGGGCAGCGTCAGGTCGACCGGCTTGTCGCTGCGCTCGACGGCGGCGATGCGCACCCGCGGCACTGCATCGCGCACCTTGCGCTGCGTTTCGGTGGCGGCGGCCGCCTGCTTCCAGTGGCCGTAGCCGCCCCAGCCGAGCAGGCCGGCGGCGACCAGCCCGACGAGGAGGAACGGGCGCTTGCCCGGCGGTGGGGGAACGTCGCTCACCGCGGCGTGGGGCTTCATGACGCTCTCGCCTTCCGTCCGCAGCAACGATGCCGGCACACACCCTACGATACCCCGCCTTGCGGTGCCGGCCTAGCGCTCGCGGCGCCGCATCGCCGACGATCCGGCGATCACCACAGGGTCGGATAGGGGTGGAACGCGAGCGTGTCGCCGGGCTCGATGCGGGTGACGGGCTCGGGCACGTCGGCGAGGCCGTCGCTGCCGGTGAGCGAGGTGATGGTGCCCGAGCCCCCGCGCGGGAATAGGGCGGCCTCGAAGGCGCCGTCGGCGGCGCGCGTCACGCAGACGCGCAGGAACTCGCGCCGGCCGGATTTTCGCGAGAGCGCGAAGGCGGACCGGACCGGCACGCCCAAAGCCGGCTCGTGCACCGCCCCGCCGAGGCGGTCGAGCAGCGGCCTGACCACGAAGGCGAGGGTGACGTAGGCCGCCACCGGGTTTCCCGGAAGTCCGACGAAGGGCGTCCCGGCGACCATTCCCACCGCCACCGGACGCCCAGGCTTGATCGCGAGGCGCCAGAACGCGAGCGACCCCGCGGCGGCGACCGCCCCCTTCACGTGGTCCTCCTCTCCGACCGAGACGCCGCCGGAAGTCAGGATCAGGTCGTGGGATTCGGCCGCCGCGCGCAAGGCCGCCGCAAGCGAAGCGGGCTCGTCGCGCAGGATGCCGAGGTCGGTCGCGTCGGCCCCGAGGCGCCGCAGCAGGGCGATCAGCATCACGCGGTTGCTGTCGTGGATGCCGGAGGCGGCGCGCAGGCCGCCGGGCTCTATCAACTCGTTGCCCGTGGAGAACACCGCAACGCGCAGCGCGCGGCGAACGGACAGGTCGCCGCGGCCGATCGCGGCGGCAAGCGCCAGGTCCTGCGGGCGCAGCCGTCGCCCGGCCGGGATCGCCACGCTACCGCGGGCGATGTCCTCGCCGGCCGGGCGGCGGTTGGCGCCGCGCACGATGCCGGCGGGCAGCGCGACGCCGTCGGCGACGACCGCGACGTCCTCCTGCATGAACACCGTGTCGGCGCCCGCGGGCATCGCCGCTCCGGTGAAGATCCGGTCGGCAGCGGACGCATCGAGGGGCGCGGGCGCGGCGCCGGCGGGCAGGCGCCCACGCACCGGCAGCCGCGTCGGCCCGGCTTCGGACAAATCGGAGAAGCGCACCGCGTAGCCGTCCACCGCCGCGTTGTCGAAGGGCGGGACGTCGATCTCCGCGAGTATATCCGCGGCGGCGATGCGGCCGTCGGCGCGGGACAACGGGACGGACTCGACGCCGGCCACCACCGGAAAGCGCGCCAAGATCGTCGCCGCCGCCTCGGCGACAGACATCACCGGCGCCGAGGGATCGAAGCAATCGTCGCTGAGGCGCGTCATCGCGCGTCGTCTCCGTGCCGCGCGGCCGATGGCGCCGGACCGGTTCGGGCGGGAAAATCGGGTGCTGCGCGAGGCGTCACGGGCGGCCGGTCGAACGATGGAGGCCGGGCTTGCGGCATCGCAGCCGTCCGATCAAGCCCCGTCGAGACCAAAGCGCGTCCCCGACATCGTCGCACGCCCGCCCTTCGGCCTGGCATGCGCCAGACGTCGTAAGCTACGTGCGTAGTTGGCCGAGAGAAACCTTTGCGCCATCCACCCGTATGGTGCGTTGCGCAACAAGCAACAGGGTTCGGTCCGGGTGTCGATGCAGCCAATTCCGGCGCCTGCGATGGGTTGGCGATCGATTCAAACTAAGAGATATCCTAAAGAAAATCTTACTTCATCATGCCGATATCGAGCGTAGATGCGGAAACATTTTGACACATATCGTGGTCGAACTTGCTATTCCTTCGTTGAACGCAATGGTCGGCTTCGTTCGGAGCCGGCCCGCATGAAACGGCCGGACATCGCGCGCTTCGGCCGACGCTTCGCCGTGATCCTGTCCGGCGAGCTGATCCAGAGCCTCTTCCATTTCGTCCTGAACATCGTGCTGGTGCGCGAGCTCGGGGCGCACGGATACGGGCTGTTCGCGATCGTCTTCACGATCGGCGCGGTCGGCGTCACCTATATCCGCGCTTTGGTCGGGGTACCGGCGACCTTGTTCCTGTCGCGCAGCCTCGGGCGCCCGGCCGAGCGCGGGCACGACATGGTGTTCGGCTCCGGCGCGACCGCCGTGGCGCTGCTGATGGCGGGCGCGGTCTCGATCGGGCTCGCGCCGGTGATCGGCGTCACGGCGCTCGCCGGCGGCGCCTTCGTCGGGCTCTACGCGTTTCGCAGCTACCTGCGGATCGTGCTGCTCGCGCGTCAAAAGCCCTGGGTCGCGGGCGCGAGCGACATCGTCTACGCCGCCTGCGGACTGGGCCTGGTCGCGTTCCTTCATTCCAGCGACGAGGCCCTGTTCGAGCACGCCTTCCTCGGCATCGCGGGGGCGCAAGCCATGGGGATCGCCGTGGCGCTGGCGGCTCTCGGGCGTCCCGTCCGGGTCTCGTTCCGCGCCAGCGTGCGGCGGCGCTACGCCGGCATCTGGCGGCCGCTGGCCTGGTCGCTCCTCGGCGTCACCGGCACCACCGTACAGGGGCAGGGGCTGACGCTGCTGTTCGCGGTGCTCGCCGGACCCGCGGCCTATGCGCCGATCGCCGCGACCCTGGTTCTGTTCGCGCCACTGCGCATCCCGACCAACGCCCTCAACAACATGGTCCTGCCGGAGATCTCGGCGCTGCTCGCCGCGGGTCGGCGGCGCGAGGCGCGGCGCCTCGTCCTGCGCAGCACGGCCCTGATCGGGCTCGCCTGCTTCGCCTACGGCGCGGCGATGTGGGCGGCACTGCCGATGATCGAGAGCCACCTCTTCAAGGGGCGCTTTTCCCACGAGCCGATGGCGGGCATCGGCTTCGGAGTCTGGTGCGTGGTGACGATGGCGCTGCTCTACGCGATTCCGCGGGCGTTCCTCGAAGCGTCGGCCGCCTTCCGGGTGATCGCCGCCGGCGCGCTGGTCAGCGCCGTCGTCGGCTTCCTGATCATGGTGCCGCTGCTGCTCACCATGGCGCCGCCCTTCGCGCTGATCGGGCTCGCGGTCTCGGAATGCGTCACGGCCCTGTGGTCGGCGAAAGCCTTCCGCGACCGGTCGCGCCACCCGGACGGACGTGTCCGAACGGCGGCGCACCGTGTCGTCGGGGCCGCCGCGCCGCCGGCCGGCGCTTAAGCGGGCGTTGAAAACGCGGGTTCAGGCCGCTTCGCTGGCCGCGGCGACCTGAGGCGGCGCCGGCTTGACCGTCCGGCGGCGCATGTCGCGGACCACGAGGTTCCAGGAATCGAGCATCATCGCCGCCGCGCCCGGCAGGGTCCTGCGTCCCATGAAGGCGTCGAGGGTGACGCTGGTGGTGGCGAAGCGGCTCTTGAACGCCTCGGCCCCGCACAGGAAGTCGACGGTGTGCAGGCCCTGGTCGATCGACCACTGGATGTAGTCCATCATCAGGACCATGCCGGGCGAGCCGCGCTCGAAGGCCGGATCGTAGGTGGTGACGAACGCCATCATCGTCCCGGCCTGGACGAAGTTGATCGACACGGCGACGACGACGCCGTCGCATTCGAGCACGAAGGCCCGCAGCAGGCCGGTCTCGGCCAGCACCCGGACCAGCGCGGGAAGTGCCAGCGAGCCCTCGTCGTAGAGGTTCGATTCAAGCTGGTTGCCGGCGAGCCACTTGCGCTTCAGGTCGGCCAGCCGAAGCAGCACCGGCTCCATCGGCTCGTCGGGGGGCAGCAGGCGGAAGCGCAGGGTGCCGGATTCGCCGATGAACTTCTGGCCGCGGCGGTAATTCTGACGGGTCTTCTTCGATTGCGAGGCCATCCAGGCCTCGCCGGTCGGCCAGTCGCCGGCGACGCGAAAGCTCACGTCGCTGCGATGGTTCGGACGCAGGCGCACACCTGCTGCGGCGGCCGGCTCGAGCAGCGCGCGCGCCTTCGCGCCGGGAAGCAGGCGGTTGAGGTAGACGAGGTCGAACCCGCCCGCAGACGAGAGGTACGCCCACATCCGCCGGACGAGGCCGGAATCGTCGCCGACGAGAAGGGCGTCGCCGTAATCGGTGTGGTCCTTGGCCGCCCATTCGAGCAAGCGCAGACCTTTACGCCGACAGGTCGCCATCGGCAGGACCGCGACCAGGGTCTCGCCGCGCCAGGCGAGTACGACCTGCAGGGCGCGGCGCTCGCGGTCGGGCACCGTCGCCCACCATGCCGCGATCCAGGCATGGCTTTGGAACACTAGCGCGCCGGATTCGCGCCACAACGCGGCCCAGGCCGGGCCGACGGCGGCGAGCCGCTCGGCGGTGCGGACGATCTCGAAACGTTCGGCGCTCACGGCTGGACCTCTTTATGGGATGAGATCGCGGCCGGGCGGCGCGGCCGCAGGCGCCGCTTGATCACGAGCCACATCTTCTTCAACGGCAGGATGTAGAGGCCCTTCAGCGACTGGTAGTCGCGCACGTCGCGGTCCACGAGGCCGAACTTGAAGCTCTCGTTCGGCTTCGGCACACACAAGGTCCCGAAGACCCGGTCCCAGAACGAGAACAGCAGCCCGAAGTTCTTGTCGTAGTGCCGCGGATTGGTGCTGTGGTGCAGCTGGTGCCAGTGCGGACACAGGATCAGGTTGTTCAGCTTCCCGAACGAGATCTTGAAGTGCGTGTGCCGGACGAAGTCCATCATCAGGATGTTGCGCATGATGTAGACGTTCACGCCGAACACAGTCACCTCCACCGGATTCAGGGCGATCAGCGTCCAGAGCCCGAAGCAGATTCCCGGGATGACGCCGTCCCAGGCGCGATTCATGAGCTCGTCGAGCGGGTGGACGCGATCCTTGGTGATGCCGACCATCACCTCCGCGGAGTGGTGGACCTTGTGCAGCTCCCACAAGAATGGGAAGCGGTGCTGGGCCGTGTGGTAGAGGTAGTACGAGATGTCGTAGGCGAGCAGCATCGTCACGGTGAAGACGATGACAGTTATCGGCCCCGGCGATCCACCCATCAGCGGCGCATCGATTCCGAACAGCGTGCCGACGACCTTGTTGGTGGCGTAGCCGACCGAGACCACGAAGGTGACGCCCGCCGGGATCAGCAGGAAGGGCATGATCGCCTTCCGGGAAATGTAGAAGAGCAGGTCGGCGCGCGCGGACGGGTGCGTGATCACCTCGTGCGGCAGGATGAACTCGAAGAACTCGGCGAAGGATTTCTCCTCCACGGTCCGCCAATACGCGATCACCGCGCAACCGAGGGCGGTCGCCAGTAGAAGGCCGGCTGCTAGGAGGTTCGCGGCGGAGATGCGGTCGAGGATTTCCTCGATGAAGGTGCTGATCATATCCCATCTCTCATGCCCGCGGCGACCGGTCGGCCGCTTGCAGGTCGAAGTACGGAAGACCGGCACGCGCGTGCGCCCCGGCTAGATCGTATGACGTTCGCCACCGCGGGTTGCGGTCTGCGGCGATGAGGGACAGCAATACAACGTGCGGTCGTTCGATGGAACGACGCACGGCAAAACATTCGCAGAAGAATACCTACGAAGGACTTACCGGACAGTGTAAGCTCGACCGTATCCTCAAGCTCTCGTTCCGTTCCCAGTTCCTTGACCGATCAAACGGGCCGGCCGGGAAACCGAAGTTTGGATAACGGATCGTTGCGCCGGCGCCGGTGACGGCAGCTTGCGCAACCGACTTCGCTGGCTGTCAGCCGGCGGATTTCGAGGCGGCGTCGGCGGGGGCGCGGGCGTCGCGCACGCGGGCGGGCTCGCGCTGAAGGGTGAGGCGCAGCATCGCCGCGATGCCCTCGGCCGCGAGCTTCTCGTCGAAGATGCGCTCGTAGCGGGCGCGGGCAGCCGCGGGATAATCGCGCCACAGGTCGGGACGGGTGACGATTTCGGCGAGGGTGCGCGACAGCGCCTCGGCGCTGCCCGGCGGCACGACCCAGCCGGTCGCCCGGTCCTCGACGATCTCGGTCAGCCCGCCGATCCCGGAGACGAGCGGCGGGATGCCGTAGGCCAGGGCCTCGATCGCGACGCGGCCGAGCGACTCGGGCAGTTGCGAGGGCACCGCGACCACGTCCGCCCAGCGGTAGAGCGAATCGGGCTCGGCGACGAAGGGCGAGCAGGCCACCTGGCGCGAAAGCCCGGCCTCCGCCACCTGCGCCGCCAAGGCGGCCTCGCGGGCGTCGTCCTCGAAGGCGCTGCCGACGATCTTCAGCTCGACCCGCGACCGGACCGCCTCCGGCAGCTGCCGAATCGCCTCGACGAGGACCTCCTGGCCCTTGATCCGGCTGATCCGCCCGAGCATCAGCACGCGAAGCGGCCGGTTGCCGTCGTAGCGGGCCGGGTTGGGCACCGCCGGGCCGGCGATCCCGTTATAGACCACGCGCGCGGTCGCATCCTTCGGCATCGCGAAGGCGGCCTGGGTCGCGCGCGAGTTGAAGACGATGTTCGCCCGGCTCCAGCGGATCAGGCTGCGCAGCACCGTCAGGGTCGCGCCCTCCGGGATTTCGTGGACGTGGACCACCGTGCGGCCGGGCAAGAGCCGCGCGGCGAGCAGATAGTCGGCCACCACCGTGGTGTTCACGTAGACGAGATCGCTCGCGCGGATGCGCCGGAGCGCCCGAGCGACCGCGAAGGGAAGAGCCGCCATGCCGAGCGTCGCGAGGCGCAGGAGGTTACGCCGGCGCAGCACCCAGATCGGCTCGATCACGATCCGCGAGGCGGCGCCTTCGAGCGAGGCGACGATCGGGCCGGCCTTCGGCAGCACCACGTCGATCCAGGCCTGCGGATAGGCTTCGCGGATCGTCCGCACCGTCTCGCAGAAGCTGCGATCCGACCCATAGAGCTCGTAGCCCTGATGCACGCAGGTGATGCGCCGCACGGCGCCGCCCCCCTCACGTGCCGAGAGGAACCCGCTAGCCGGAGAAACATTCCCGTCCGTGACGGACAACCCGGTTCGAAGTACTGATTGAAAACGCATAAGTTGAACACACTTCTATTACAACAACTATGGGTTGTAATCGTAAGAGAATTCGTTATTAATTCTGATGACATACCGTAACTCGATTGAAATCGGAAGGGGTATGCGTATGCGGGAACTTGCGCCGGCGATCCTTATTCTTGGAACGCGCGGCATCCCTGCGGCGCATGGCGGCTTCGAGACGTTCGCGGAACGGCTCGCCCTACATCTCGCCGCACGTGGCTGGCGCGTCGGCGTCTACTGCCAGCGGGAGGTCGAGACGGTCGGGCAGCGTGTCTCGACCTCGGTCTGGCGGGGGGTCGACCTGATCACCGTGGAGGTCGCAAGCACCGGCCCGGCGGCGACGCTCGCTTTCGACGCGTTGTGCGCGCACGACGCCGCCGCGCGAGGCGGCGTCTGCCTCGTGCTCGGCTACAACGGGGCTGTGTTCCTGCCTTATCTCCGCCTGCGCGGCGCGAAGGTGCTGACCAACATGGACGGGATCGAGTGGCGCCGCCCGAAATGGTCCGCGGCGGTGCGGGCGTTCTTCTGGATCAGCGAGTGGATCGCGGCCTGGAGCTCGCACCGCCTGATCGCGGACCACCCGGCCATCGCCGACCACCTCGCGACCCGCCGCCCGCGAAACGCGATCACCACGATCCCGTATGGCGGCGACCCGATCCGCGCCACGAGCGAGGCGCCGATCCGGGCGCTCGGGCTCGAATCGGACCGGTTCCTGGTCTCGATCGCCCGGATCGAGCCCGACAACAACATCCTGACCTTCGTCGAGGCGTTCTCACGTGCGCCGCGCTCTGCCAAGCTGGTGGTGCTGGGGACCCTCGATCCCGAGAACGCCTACCATCGGGCGTTGCGGGCCGCGGCAGGGGAGGGCGTGATTTTTCCGGGAGCGATCTACGAGGCCGAGACGGTGCAGGCGCTGCGCCATCACGCCCGCGCCTACCTCCACGGCCACACGGTGGGCGGCACGAACCCCTCTCTGGTCGAGGCGCTGTGGGCCGGCAACGCGGTGATCGCGCACGACAACGCCTTCAACCGCGGCACCGCGGGCGAGGGCCAGCTCTACTTTGCAGACGCGGACGGCTGTGCGCGCGCGATCGAGACGGTGCTCGGCGACGCCGCCGCCCTCGCCGCGGCCCGGGCGGGGGCCCGGCGGCGGGCGGCCGACTTTTCGTGGGGCGACATCCTCGCCGCCTACGAGCGAGAGGTGCGCCGGCTCGGCGGCTACCCGCCATCCTCCGAGCCGGTTTCAGACGGGACGCGCCCCCTCGGCGTCGATGCTCCTGATCCCGTCGAGGGAAGCCCGAGAGTGACGGCGGCGGACGGGGTCGCCTGACGATGGATGCGAACCGCCGTGCGGTCATCGGTGGCGCCGTGGCGCTGACGCTCGCCGGTCCGGCCCGGGCCGCGCCGCCCGAGCCGCTGGCCCTGCGCCGCGGCATCAGCCTGTGGCCCTGGTTCTCGCTGACCCAGGAGTTCCCGGCGCCGCGCACCGACTACGCCTGGCCGCCGTTCCAGCCCGACCGGCCGGTGCCGAATGCCGACGACCTGCGCCGGCTAGCCGAAGCGGGGTTCGACTTCGTGCGCCTGCCGATCGATCCCGGCCCGTTCGCCGCCCTTGCCGGGGCGCAACGCGAGCGGCTGTTCGGCATCCTGTCCGAGGCGGTCGACCTGATCCTCGCGAGCCGGCTCTCCCTGGTGCTGAACGTCCAGGCCAACGCCGCGACGCACCACTACAACCCGGACCGGTTCTACGGCTCGGCGACGGCGCCGCTGTTTTCCGCCTACCGCGACGTGGTCGTCGAGCTGGCGCGGCGCTTCGGCGCCCGGGCGCCCGGCCGCATTGCACTGGAACCGGTCAACGAGCCTCCGCAGGCCTGCGGGGCGGTGGCCTGGAACCGGGTGCAGGAGGCCCTCCTCGGCGCCGCGCGAAAGGCGGCGCCGTCCCTGACGCTGGTTGCGACCGGCGCCTGCGGCGGCATGGGCGCGGGCCTGACCGCACTCGATCCCGCGGCCTTTACCGCGCTGGACCCGGTGCTCTTCACCTTCCACTTCTACGAGCCGTACCTGTTCTCGCACCAGGGCGCGCCGTGGATGAAGGACGAGCCGATCTACCGGGCGCTGAACGACGTGCCCTGGCCGGCCCGCGCCGGGAAACTGGAGGAGACCCTCGCGGCGGTCCGAGCCCGCATGCGCGCCGACGCCCAAACCTCGGAGACGGACAAGGCAGCGGCCTACGCCGTGACCGAGGCGAAGCTGAAGGAGTATTTCGCCGCCGACCCGGACCGCGGCTACCTCGACCGCAGCCTCGTCGACATCCGCACCTGGGCCGACCTCTACGGCATCCCGCCGGGGCGGATCCTGATGGGCGAGTTCGGCGCCCTGAAGAGCGATGCGCGCTACGTCGCCTCGCGTGCGCCCGACCGCGCCCGCTACATCCGCGACGTGCGCGAGGCGGCGGAGGCGGCGGGCTTCGCCTGGGCGTTCTGGAACCTGTTCGACGGGCTCGGCCTGATGGACGACGCCCACCGGATCGATCCCGCGATCATCGCGGCGCTCGGCTTGGCGATGCCGGGGACGCCGAGGCGGTGACCGGTCGGCGCGGGTAGAGCACCAGCAGCATCAGCGCGAACTTGGCGAGCATGGTCGTCTTGCCGCCGATGCTCTCGAACGTGTTGATCAGCACCACGAAGGCGAGGATCGGCAGGAACACGCCGTGCCGGCACTGGCGCGCCACCTCGTAGAGGAACAGCGCGATGGCGACGATGAGCAGCACCGTCATCGCGACGCCGTTGTAGAGCAGGCTGCGCACGACCGGGTTCTCGATGCCCCATTCGAGCCCGTACATCCGGCGCAGGGTGTCGACCACCGACGGGTCAGGCCCAACGAGCAGGTCGCGGAACGGGATCGCGTCGAAGATCGCCAGCATCTCGACCCGGGCGTTGGCGCTGCCGCCGTCCGAGACGAAGCGCTCCAGCAGCGCGTCGAAGAAGCCGCCGACGGCGAGGCCGCCGACCACGATCGGCACCATGGTCAGCCCGAAGGCGGCGATCGCCGCTCCGAGCAGCGGCACCCGCCCGTTGCGCAGGGCGCGGTTCAGGGCGACCACCGCGAAGACGCTGCCGAAGGCCAGCGTCACCACCGTGGCCGAGCGTCCGCCGAAGGTGATCAAGGCCACGAGCTGCAGGACGATGAACCCGGCCCGCGTCGTCGGCCGCAACCGGCCGCCGCCGTTGAACAGCGCCAGGATGTAGCAGGCGGTCAGCGTCGCGTTGGACAGGGGATGCCCCTGCAGCGCGGCCGAGCGCGTGTCGGTGTCGAAGGCTTGCCCGTCCATGCGGAACGGAAAGAAGCGCTGGCCGCTTGCGAACTCGAAGAGGCCGAGCAAGGCGTTCGTGACCATCACCGCGTGCACCGCGATCTCCACGCGTCGCATGGTGATCGCGTCCCGGTCGGCCATCAGGATCACGACGAGGCCGGTGAGGACGTAGGTGTCGATCGAGCCGGCGAGCCCAGTGCCGTTGCGTGAAGCGATGAAGGCGAGCAGACCGAATCCGACGAGGCAGAGCAGCACGCTGGCCGGCCGCCGCTCGCCGGCTGCCGCCACCGCGATCACCGGGTTGCCGGATCGCAGCATCGTCCAGCCGAACAGAAGGACCGCGAGATAGCTCGCCGGGTGGACCTTCTGCGCCGCCGAGCCGGTGATGCCGTCGTAGTTGATGCCCAGCACCCAGAGCATCCCACCCGACAGGCCCCAGGTGACGAGCGCCAGCGCCACCAAGGCCCAGGATTCGAACCCCACGAGCGACGGCAACGGGAACGCTTGCGGCGTCCGGCGCACGGAGCCGGCTGTCGCCGCGGAGCGACAGGCCCGGGTCACGGGTGCCGCCTCAGCTCGCCGCGCGGGCATCGAGCAGGAGCGAGCCCGAGACCGGCCGACCGAGGGCTTCCGACGTGCCGACGAGGTTCAGGAGGTCGCGCTGGCGGGTGGCGCCGTTGCGCACGATCAGCAGCAGGCGGTCCGCCGCGGCCGCGACCGGCCCGATCCGCAGGTTCTCGGAGAGCACGCCGCCATCGAGGATCACCAGCTCGTAGCGCCCCTTCACCCCGGCGAGGAAACGCTCGACGTTGGTGCGCAGGAACGCGTCGCGCACCGGCTTCTGCGCGTCGCCCATGCCGATCCGGCGCGCGCCCGTGGCCGGGTCGAGGCGGGCGACGGCGTTCAGGCTCTGCTCGCCGCGCAAGACGTCGAGGAGGCCGCCGACCTGCGAATCATCGATGCGCATGTCGGCGTCGACGATCAACACGCGCTCGCCGCGGGCGACGGCGACGGAGGCGAGCAGGTCGATCACCGCCTTGCGGTCGGCGTCCTCCGCCTCGCCGGAGGTGACGAGGATGCTGATCGAGCGGCCGCCGTCGGCCGATTCGTGCAGGTGGTCGAGGGTGAAGCCCGCCGCCGACGCGCTGGCGCCGTCGCCCCCCCGGCGCAGGCGCGGCAGGGTCGCGACCACCGGAGCGTTCGAAAGGCGTTCGAGCTGGCGCTGCGACAGCACCGTCGGCTCGGCA
This sequence comes from Methylobacterium sp. WL8, assembly GCF_008040045.1. Lineage (NCBI taxonomy): Bacteria > Pseudomonadati > Pseudomonadota > Alphaproteobacteria > Hyphomicrobiales > Methylobacteriaceae > Methylobacterium > Methylobacterium sp. WL8. Next base: position 72,984 of record NZ_VRVF01000006.1, read on the forward strand.
TATTCCCGCACCAGGGCGAAGCCGGTGCCGAGGCCGAGGCCCGCAAGCGAGGCGGCGAGCACCAGGAACAGCCGCGGCGGCCACGAGGAATCGGCGGGCGGCCGCGCCCAGGTGATGACGCGGGCGTTGGTGGTATCGATCCCGGTCTGCTCCTTCAGCTCGCGCGAGCGCACCAGGAAGTTGTTGTAGACCGAGCGACTCGCTTCCACGTCGCGCTCCAGCTCGCGCAGGCGGATGCTCGACTGCGCGCTGACGGCGGATTGCTTCTGGAGCTTCTCGAGGTCCGCGGTGAGCGTGCGCTCGTTGGCCTGCGCCCGCTGGTATTCGGCTTCCGCGGCTTGCGCGATGCGCCCGAGTTCGCTGTCGATCAGCTGCTTCACGTCCTGCATCTGCGCCCGGGTCGCGGCGATGAAGGGGTGCCGCTCGCCGAGGTTGGTGCGCAGGTCCGCCTCCTTGCTCGCGAGCTCGGCGTACTGGCCGCGCAGGCGGTCGATCACCGAGGATTGGATCGCCTCCGGCGTCGCGCCGGCGGCGAAGGGCCGGCCGCGGGCATCCTTGACGCCCTGCAGGCGGGCGCGGGCCTCGGCCGTGCGGGTGCGGGCCGCGACGACGCGGGCGTTGCTGTCGGTGAGCTGCTGCTCGCCGACGAGGCGCCCGCTCGATGCGATCAGCCCGTTCTTCGCCTTGTAGTCCTCGAGCCGCATGTCGGCCTGGTTGACGGCAGCGCGCAGGTCGTCGAGGCGGCCGCGCAGCTCGCCCGCCGCGCGCTTGGCACCCTCGGCCCGGGCCTCGCTCTGGTCGGAGAGGTAGGATTTGGCGATGGCGTTGACGATCCGGGCCGACTTGTCCGGGTCGGTGGTCGTGACGATGACGTCGACGACGAAGACCTTGTCGGCGCGCTTCACAGCGAGCTTGCGCCGGAGCCGGTCGAGGGACTGGCCGCGGGCGTCGACCAGGCGTTCGGGCTGCGGCCCGGTGACGAGCTCGCGCAGGGAGCGAACGGCGCCCGCGACGGCTCCGCCCTTGGCCGCGCCGAACTCGGGATCCTTGTCGAGCCCGGTCTCGGCGATGGCGCGCGACAGAACGGTGTCGGATTCGATCACGCGGACTTGGCTCTCGACCTGCGTCACGCCGCCGTCGGGCGCGAGCGCGCCGGGGTTGATGTCGTTGGTCACGACCATGCGGTCCCTCGGGTCGATCAGGAGCTGCGCGGTCGCGGTATAGAGAGAGGGCGTCACGACGGCGTAGGCCAGCGCCGCCAGGCCCAGGACGGCGGCCGTGCCGAGGATCATCTTCCAGCGTCGGGCGAGGATGCGCCACAGGTCGCCGAGCTCGGCCGTCGTCTCCGGCTTGGACGGCGCGGCGCGCTCGGGCACCATCGGCTCCATCCAGGCCGAGACGGCGAGGTTTCTGTTCAGCTGTTCCACCGTCGGACACCGTCGTCTCGAATGGGGTCGTTTTTATGGACGTGCGAAGTGACAGTGCAAGTTGCGCGCAAGTGAATGAAAATCCCTCAAGACTGCGTAGGGGCGCAGCTTCTGGGATCGATTCTTGCGGCGAGGGTTAATCTAGATCAGCCGCCCGCTCTGTTTTTCCGGTTATCGTCTCGGTTACAAAATTAGTGATAGATCGCGATGGCGGGTCGCGTCGGGCATCCGGGATTGGCGCTGGACGCCGATCCCGCCCAGCGCCCACGCTGCGTTCGAGGGCATGTCTCAGAAAGATCGGTCGGCGGCATGCGTCTGAGGTTGCGTCTCGATGGTCGGAGGCCGCGGCTTTGGCAGGCGCAGCTGCTCCGCCGGGTCGCCGGCCTGCCCGGCGTCGAGGCGATCGAGATCGATGCCCGTCCCGGGTCGGACGTATGGCCTGCCAACGCCGACCTGCTGTTCTCCCTGGAATCGCTGATCCACCGCCTGCCGCGCTCGGGCGCCTCGGCGCCCGCCGACCTGTCGGCTTGGCCGCAGGCGGGGCGCGCCCGCCCGGACCTGATCCTCGACCTCTGCGGCGACGTCGAATCCGAGGCGGCCGATGCGATCTGGCGGCTGACCTTCGACGGTTGCGCCGGCGAGGCGGGCCTCCTCGCCAGCCTGCTGGACGGGCGGGCACCGGGGATCGCATTTTCGGACGGAAGCCGGGTTGTCGCGTCGGGCCGCACCGGCACCGAGCGTCGCGGCGTGATGTTGACTTCCTTCGACGACGCGCTGTTCCGCACGGTGTCGCTGCTGTCGGCCGCCGTCGCCGGGCGCCGCGAGCCGAGCCCCATCCGAGCCGACGCCGACGCGCCGCCGGCCGAGCTTCCCGCCCGCGAGATCCTGGCGCGGACCGGGCGCATCCTCGCCCACGCGATCGCGCAGCGGCTGTATCACCTTTGCTACCATGCCCCGCACTGGCGGGTCGGCTGGCGCCGGCTCGCCGGCGGGCCGGATGTGATCGACCTGCGCCGCCACCCCGACGCCGGCTGGACCACGCTGCCCGACGACGGCCGGCGCTTCTACGCCGACCCGTTCCCCCTCGACCATCGCGGCGAGACCTGGCTGTTCGTCGAGGACTACGTTCACGCGCTGGCCAAGGGCATCGTCTCGGCGGTTCGGGTCGGGTCCGATGGGCCGATCGGCGTGCCGGTGCCGGTGCTGGAGGAGGCGCATCACCTGTCCTACCCGTTCGTCTTCGTGCGCGACGGCGAGGCCTGGATGGTGCCCGAGACCGGCAGCGCCGGCACGATCGAGCTCTACCGCGCCACCGCCTTCCCCGGCGGTTGGGTGAAGGAGGCGACGCTGGTATCCGGAGTGGTGGCCAGCGACGCGACGCTCGTCGAGCACGACGGCCTGTGGTGGATGTTCGCGACGGTCCGCGACGCGCCGCTCGGGGCGGCGCTCGGCAGCGGCTCCTACTCGGATGCGCTCCACCTCTGGTCGGCCCCGGATTTCCGCGGGCCTTGGACGCCGCACGCACACAACCCGGTGCTGGTGGACGTCGCCTCGGCGCGTCCGGCCGGACGCATCGTCGCGCGCGGCGGCGCGCTGATCCGGCCGATCCAGGATTGCACCGAGGGCTACGGCCGCGCCCTCGCGCTCGCGCGGATCGACCGCCTGGACGCCGACGGCTACGCGCAGACGGTCGAGACCCGGCTCACCGCCGGCCCAGCCTGGCCCGGCACGCGCCTCCACACCCTGAACCGGTCCGCGAGGCTGGAATGCATCGACGGCTCGGCGCGCTCGCCGCGGCTGCGCACGATGCTCGGCCGCTGAAATCGCAGGAGCCGGCGCCGCCGACCCCTGGCGCGACGGGGGTCGCACCGCTACATGGGTTGTGCGGGGCTGCAGAGTCCGTCAGGAGCACTTTCCCCGGGGCCTTATCGACTCCCCCGGGAGCTGTCCCTGGCCTCGTCCCTGGACTTGGTCAACACGGCGCCCACCTACACTGTAGGTTTCCCGGGATCGATCCTCCAACGGCTCACGTGGCTCCGCACTCGACTTCCTCCGACAAGGCCGCCCTGCGCGGTCAAGCCCTCGCCCGGCGCGACGCCCTCGACCCGGATGCCCGGCGCGCCGGATCGCTCGCGATCGCCGAGCACGTTCTGGCGGTCGACGGCCTCGCCGACGCCGCCCTCGTCGGCGCGTTCTGGCCGATCCGCAGCGAGGTCGATCCGCGCCCGCTGATCGAGCGGTTCTTCGCCCGCGGGCAGCGGGTCGCCCTGCCGAAGGTGACGCCGGACGGGCTGGTGTTCCGCGAGTGGCGCGCCGGCGAGGCGTTGGTCGCCGGCCGCTTCGGCCTCAGCGAACCGCGCGACGACCTGCCGGCCCTCGACCCCACCGCCCTGATCTTGCCGCTGGCGGCCTTCGACCGGCGCGGCCAGCGCATCGGCTACGGCCGCGGCTACTACGACCAAGCGATCGCCCGGCTCTCGCGGAACGGGCCGGTGCTCACCGTCGGCATCGCCTTTGCGGTCCAGGAGATCGACCGGGTCCCGGCCGAGCCGCACGACCGCCCCCTCGACCACCTCGTCACCGAGGCCGGCTTCGTTCCCTTGAGCAAAGACCTCTGACGATGCGCCTTCTCTTCCTCGGCGACGTGGTCGGGCGCCCCGGCCGGAAGGCCGTCACCGACCGGCTTCCGTCCCTTCGAGAGCGCTGGCGGCTCGATTGCGTCGTCGTCAACGGCGAGAATGCGGCCGGCGGGTTCGGCATCACCGAATCGATCTGCGACGAAATTCTCGGGGCCGGCGCCGACGCGGTGACGCTCGGCAACCACTCCTTCGACCAGCGCGAGGCCTTGGTCTTCATCGCCCGGCAGCCCAAGCTCGTGCGGCCGGCGAACTACCCGCCCGGCACGCCGGGCCGCGGCGCGACCATCGTCGAGACCCGCGCCGGCGCCCGCATCCTCGTCGTCAACGTGATGGGGCGGCTGTTCATCGACGCGCTCGACGACCCCTTCGCCGCAGTCGAACGCGAGTTGTCCGCCTGCCCGCTCGGCGAGGCCGCCGACGCCGTGATCGTCGACGTGCATGCCGAGGCCACGAGCGAGAAGCAGGCCTTCGGCGTGTTCCTCGACGGCCGCGCCAGCCTCGTCGTCGGCACCCACACCCACGTGCCCACCGGCGACCACCGCATCCTTCCCGGCGGCACGGCCTACCTGACGGATGCCGGGATGTGCGGCGACTACGATTCGGTGCTCGGCATGCAGAAGGAGGAGCCGCTGCGCCGCTTCCTGCAGAAGACGCCGGGCGCCCGCCTGGAGACGGCGCAAGGGGAGGGGACGCTCTGCGGCATCGCCGTGGAGACCAACGCCGCCGGCCTCTCCGTGCGGGTCTCGGCCGTGCGCCTCGGGCCTCACCTTGAGGAAACCTGGCCTCGGGACTGGGATTAGCGGCTTCGAACGCCGGGAACGACAGTCGCGCGGCTTGATCGCACCGGAGGCTGACGCCACAGTGCCGGCCTGTTCGATCGAGGCCGCCGATCATCTTCGGAAGACGGCCTCGCGCCACCTTTCCCCTCGCGTCACCTGCCGAAGAGTCGCGACCGATGGCCGCCCGTTCCGACACCGCGTTTCCCGCCGCCCCAAGGGCGGAGGGGCCGACCACGAGGCCGATCGCGAAGCCGGGCATCTACCTGGTCCGGATGCTGGTCTTCCTGATTCTGGTCGGCTTCCTCGCCTTCATCCTGTTCCGGCAGATCACCCCCGCCTTCCAGGCCAACCCGGGCCTGAACGGACTGATCCTCGGCGTGCTGCTGATCGCGGTGCTGCTCGCCTTCGGGCAGGTGATCCGGCTCTACCGCGAGGCGTCCTACGTCAACGCCGTCGCGTCCGGCGAGGCGGCCAAGCGCCCGCCGAGCCTCGTCGTCCCGCTGGTGCCGGCGATCCAGGCCCGGCGCGAAGGCGCGACGCTTCCCGGCGTCCGCCCGTTCCTCGACACCGTCGCCGCACGCCTCGACGAGGGCCGGGACATCCTGCGCTACATCGCCGGCATCCTGATCCTGCTCGGTTTGCTCGGCACGTTCTGGGGCCTGATCGACACGCTCTCCGCGGTCGGCTCGGTGATCAAGTCGATGCGCGGCGGCGGCGAAGCCAGCGTGATGTTCGACGAGCTGAAGAACGGGCTCGCCGTCCCCTTGAGCGGCATCGGGCTGGCGTTCTCGGCGTCGCTGTTCGGCCTGGCGAGCTCGCTGATCACCGGCTTCCTCGACCTGCAGGCGGGGCAGGCCCACGCCCGCTTCCACAACGAGCTGGAGGATTGGCTGGTCTCGGGCGAGGGGGCGGCCGCACCCGCCCTCGTCCAGGCGCACCAGGAACCAGCGGCGGCCGAGGCGCTGAAGGAAGCGGTCGAGCGGCTCACCGCCGTCGTCTCGGAAGGCGCGAACGGGCGCGCGGCGACCCAGGCGATGACCAACCTCGCCGAGGGCATCCAGGGCCTCGTCCAGCACATGCGCGCGGAGCAGCAGATGATCCGCGACTGGGTCGAGGCCCAGGCCGGCCGCGAGCGCGAGATGAAGCAGGTGCTCGACCGGCTCGGACGCGAGCGGGCCTGATGGCCTCTCGTCTCGTCCGCCGCGACCGCAGCGTCAACGTCTGGCCGGGCTACGTCGACGCGCTGGCGACGCTGCTGCTGTCGGTGGTGTTCCTGCTGACGATCTTCGTCGTCGGCCAGTTCTTCCTGTCGCAGGAACTGACCGGGCGCGACACCGTGCTGGCCAAGCTCAACCGCCAGATCGTCGACCTCACCGACCTCCTGGCGCTGGAGCGCTCGAACCGGCGCGGCCAGGAGGAGACGGCGCAGGCGTTGCGTAACACCCTGCTCGCCGCCGAGGCCGAGCGCGACCGTGCCCGCGCCGACGCCGCTGCATCCGCCGCGCATCGCGGCCAGGCGGGCGACCTCGACAAGCAGCTACAGGCCGAGCGGAGCGCCGCCGGCCGGGCGCAGTCGCAGATCGACATGCTCAACGACCAGATCGGCGCGATGCGGCGCCAGCTCGCAGCCCTGGAGGATGCGCTGGCAGCCTCGGAAAGCCGGGACCGCGAGAGCCAAGCCCGGATCGCCGACCTCGGCAGCCGGCTGAACGTCGCGCTCGCGCAGAAGGTGCAGGAGCTCGCGCGCTACCGCTCGGACTTCTTCGGGCGCCTGCGCCAGATCCTCGGCAACCGCACCGACATCCGCGTCGTCGGCGACCGCTTCGTGCTGCAATCCGAGGTGCTGTTCCCGGCGGGCTCCGCCTCGCTCAAGCCGGAGGCCAGCCCGGAGCTCGATCGGATCGCCGGGGCGATCCTCGACCTCGCCAAGCAGATCCCCTCCGACCTGCCCTGGGTCCTGCGCATCGACGGCCACACCGATGCGCGGCCCATCGCGAGTGCGCAATTCCCCTCGAATTGGTCGCTCTCGGCCGCGCGCGCCATCGCCGTGGTCCAGTACCTCGCCAGCAAGGGGCTGCCGCCGCAGCGGCTGCTCGCCGGCGCCTTCGGCGAGTTCCAGCCGCTCGATGCCGGCACAACCGAGGAAGCTTACGCCAAGAACCGGCGCATCGAGATGAAGCTGACCGAGCGCTGACGGTCGCTCAGCCCTCGGCGAACGCGCTCGGATAGGCGAATAGCCCCGGCACGCCACCGGTCATCAGGAACAGGACCGCATCGCCCGGCCGGTAGTGACCCGCCCGGATGTCGTGCAGCAGCCCGGCGAAGGCCTTGCCGCTGTAGACCGGATCGAGCAGCACGCCTTCGGTGCGTGCGATCAGCCGGACGGCCTCGCGCATCGCGTCGGTCGGGATGCCGTAGCCCGGACCGCGATGGCTGCCATCGACCACGACGTCGGACGGGTCCAGCGTCGCGCCGGGCTTGAGCAGCGCCAGGGTTGCGTTGGCCTTGGCCAGCGTCTCGGCCTCGGCCTGCCCCTGCGTCGCCAGCACAGCATAGGATTTCGCAAGCTTCGGGTCGCGCCCCATCGCGAATAGCCCGGCGGCGAGGCCGGCATGGGTCCCCGCGCTGCCGTTGGCGGTGATGATGTGGGCGAAGGTGACACCCATCGCCTCGGATTGCGCGACGATCTCCTCGGCGCACGCCGCGTAGCCAAGGCTGCCGACCGCGCTCGATCCACCCGACGGGAACACCTGGACGCGCCGGCCCTCTGCCCGCAACGCAGCGGCGCGAGCCTCGGCTGCCGCCAGGGAATCGGCGTCGCCGGCCAACTCGTGGACGCTGGCGCCGAACAGGTCGTCGAGGAAGCGGTTGCCGTTGCCGGTGTAGTCCGGGTCGGTCCGTGGGACGGTGCGCGTGAGGAAAAGCTCGCAGGCGAAGTTTTCACGCGCGGCCGCCGCGGCCGTCAGGCGCGCATGGTTGGATTGCAGAGCGCCGACCGTGATGACGGTGTCGGCGCCATCGGAGCGCGCGGCCCCCAGCAGGAACTCGAGCTTCCTGAGTTTGTTGCCGCCCCCGCCGACATACGCGATGTCGTCGCGCTTCATGAAGAGGCGGACGCCGTTCAGCGCCGCGCCGAGGGCCGACGAGAGCCCGTTGAGCGGCTGGATCGGCGTCGGATGCGGGACCAGCGCAAGGCGCGGGAAGCGGTCGAGGTCGAGGCTCATGCCATCGATCTAGCGCATCGCGTCGCCGCGACGAACCGGGAAAGCCCCCGGGGCGAACGCTCGAAGGGCGCCTCGGCGAAGGCGCTACTCGCCGGCTGAGACGCTCACCCCGCGCACCCGCGGCTCCTTGCCCCGCGCAGTCTCGTCGAGCGCGTCGGTGAACTGAAGCGCGGCGAGCTGCGCGTAGAGCGCGCCCTGGGCGAGCAGGCTCTCGTGGGTGCCTTCCTCGACGATGCGGCCCTCGTCGAGGACGAGGATGCGGTCGGCGGCGCGGATGGTGGCGAGGCGGTGGGCGATGACCAGGGTCGTGCGCCCGCGCATCAGCCCGTCCAGCGCCGACTGCACCGCGCGCTCGCTCTCGGCGTCCAGCGCCGAGGTCGCCTCGTCGAGGAGCAGGATCGGCGCATCCTTGAGGATCGCGCGGGCGATGGCGACGCGCTGGCGCTGGCCACCGGACAGCGTCACGCCGCGCTCGCCCACCGGTGTGCCGTAGCCCTGGGGCAGGGCGCGGATGAAGCCGTCGGCATGCGCCAGCTCGGCGGCGCGCTGCACCTCTGCGTCGCTCGCATGCGGGCGGCCGTAGCGGATGTTCTCGGCGACCGAGCCCGAGAACACCGTGGGGTCCTGCGGCACCAGCGACATGCGGGCGCGCAGGGCCTCCGGGTCGACGCGGGCGATGTCGACGCCATCCACCAGCACCCGACCGGATTGCGGATCGTAGAAGCGCAACAGCAGCTGCAGCACCGTGCTCTTGCCGGCCCCCGAAGGACCGACGATAGCGATGCGCTCGCCCGGCGCCGCAGCGAAGGCGAAGCCGTCGAGGGCCGCGGTGGTGTCGCGGGTCGGGTAGGCGAAGCGCACCGCCTCGAAGGTGACGGCGCCGCGGGCCGGCACCGGCATCGGCACCGGGTCGGCCGGCGGCTTGATCGCCGGCACGGCGGCCAGGATCTCGCCGAGGCGTTCGGCAGCACCCGCGGCTTGGGCGAGCTCGCCGTAGACCTCCGAGAGCTGGCCGAGCGCGCTCGCGCCGAACACCGCGTACAGCACGAACTGCGACAGCTGCCCGGCGCTCATGGTGTGGGCGAGCACCCCTTGGGCCCCGTACCACATCACCCCGACGACGGAGGCCGAGATCAGGAAGATCGCAACGCCCGTGAGCAGCGCGCGGGCGCGGATCGATTCGCCGGCCGCGGAGTAGGCGTTCTCGGAGGCCTGGGCGAAGCGGTCGGCGGTGGCCGCGCCCATCCCGAAGGCCTGCATCGTGCGCACCGCGCCGACGGCCTCGGCGGCGTAGGCCGAGGCGTCGGCGAGGCGGTCCTGGGCGGCGCGCGAGCGGCGGCGTACGCCGCGGCCGGAGACGATCAGCGGGAACACGATCAGCGGGATCGCCACCAGCACCAGCACCGAGAGCCGCGGGCTGGTGATCACCATCATCGCGACGGCGCCGACGAACAGGAACAGGTTGCGCAGCAGGATCGAGATCGAGACGCCGAACACCGCCTTGACCTGCGTCGCGTCGGCGGTGAGCCGCGAGACGATCTCGCCGGACTGCGTCTTGTCGAAGAAGGCCGGGTCGAGGAGCGTCAGCTGCCGGAACACGGCGCTGCGGAGGTTCGCCACCACCCGCTCGCCCAGGGTCACCACGGTGTAGTACCGGGCGGCGCTCGACAGGGCGAGCACCGCGACGACGCCGAGCAGCGCCAGGAAGTAGGCGTTGATCATGCTCTCGCCCTCGGGCGAGAAACCGTGGTCGATCACCCGGCGCATGGCGATCGGCACCGTCAGCGTCGCGCCGGACGCCGCCAGCAGCGACAGGAAGGCGGCGACGATCCGCCCGCGATAGGCCGCCGCGAAGGGGATCAGCGGCCGGAGCGAACTTAACGGCGCCTTGTCGCGACCCTCGGCGGGCGGGTTCTTCTTGCGGGCCATCACGCCTCTGGTGTTTCGTCCCTCGTCCGCGCCACAAGCGTGCTTGTGAGCGGTCGGAGCCTGCGGTATACGCGCGCCTTCTTCCGATTGCGCGTGTGCAATGGCCGCGGGCCGCCAAGACGGGCCGTCGGCATCGCATGAGCGGTTCGCACGAACGTGAGGTTCGTGGCAACGGCCCGATCACAGAGTTTCAACCCACGGATCTTACGGGCGCGCCCTCCGCGCTCCCGGAGTTCGTGCACCGTCGAGGACGACACGTCATGGCAAAGAGCCCGGCCGTAAAGGCCCAAACGAATTCCGCCCCCGCGCCCATCGTCAAAGAGAAGAGGACCGGCGCGACGGTGCACCCCGAGTACCACTTCATCAAGGTCGTGATGACCGACGGCACCGAGTACCGGACGCGCTCGACCTACGGCAAGGACGGCGACACCCTGAACCTCGACATCGATCCGCTGACGCACCCGGCCTGGACCGGCGGCGAGCAGAAGATGCTCGATCGCGGCGGCCGCGTCTCGCGCTTCACCTCGCGCTTCGGCAACCTCGTCGGCCGCAAGTAGTCGGCCGCAAGTAGTCATCGAATGCCCGGCCTCGCGCCGGGCGCAAACGAAAAGGGCGGCACCGCGGTGCCGCCCTTTTTGCGTTCCGGCCCGAGCCGGTCAGGCCTGGAGGCCGGGGAAGGCCGTGCGCAGGCGGTTCTGCTGTGCCGCGACCGGGCTCTCGACCGCGACCGGCGTCGGGCGGTCGTCCGAGATCAGCCCGTCGAGGTGCAGGATGCGGGCGTGCAGGCGGCGCGCGCGCAGGATGAGGTTCTGGAGCCGGACCGGCAGCAGCGTGAAGCTCTCGGCCTTCGGCGCCTCGGTCGCGGCGAGCCGCACCCGGTTCTTCTCCTGCAGGGCCTGGCTTGCGGTCAGCTCGCCCTCGGAGACGGCGCGCTGAACCAGCAACCACGACGCGATCTGCATCAGCAGGGTCGTCAGGCGCATGCTCTCGGAGGCGTAGGACAAGGTCGCGTCCCGCGAGATCAGGCGCGACTCATCGCGGCCTTCGCCATCGAGGTAGGCGGCCGTCTCCTCCACCAGGGCCATGCCGTCGTGGAACAGGGTCCGGAAGGCTTCCGAGGTGACGTAGGTGCGGCCGAAGTCGACCCAGTCCTGCTCGTCCCGGAACGTGACGTCGTACCCGTTCATCCTACCTCCTGCGTCGCTGCCGGAGCCGGTGCCGTCCCATCTCGGAACGCGTCCGGCGTCTCAGCGACCCCTGCCGCAATCCTAGCGCCGATCCGAGAGTCGCGCCGGGACAACCCAACGGTAACGTTAACGGCGCACCCATGCGCCGCCTCACGCCTGCCGAGACCGAAGCGCTCGCGAAGAAGCCTGCGGATGGCCACGGCGATAGATGTCGCCCGACATCAAGGCCGAAGCGCGACGCCGCATGAGACGAGGCTGACGAACCCGATATCCGTCGCCACCGCGTCGACGCGGCCGTCGGGCACGACGCCCATCCGCTCCCCTAAAACGCACCGTTCGCGCTGTGGCGCGTAGGCCGCACGCGCTCGTGATGTGCGCGCTCGCACCGGCGCGCCACAATATAGCCCTGTCGCCATGGAGTCTTAACCGTACCCGGACACCCTGGGCCCAAGGGAACAGGCGGAACACCGCCGGTTCCACTTCGCCCATCCATGGACCAGAGCCACCACGATGCTCATTCAGGCTACCACCCGCGCCACCCTGAGCCTCGCGCTCCTCGGCACCGTCGCCCTCGCGGCCCCGGCCTCGGCGCGTGAGGCCGCCGGAGCCGGCTACGCCCAGGCCGAGTGGGCGCAGGACTACGCCTCGCCCGCCGCGATGCAGGTCCAGCGCTCCTCGACTCCGATCCTGTCGCCGCAGACGGTGGCCACCACCGAGCAGATGGTCGAGCGCTATAAGGAGATCGTCTCCCGCGGCGGCTGGAAGCCGGTGTCCGGCGCCGACCGCCTGCGCATCGGCGCCCGCGGCCCGGTCGTCGGGGCGGTGCGTCAGCGCCTGATCGTGACCGGCGACATCGACCCGGTGGCCGGCAATTCCGGCGTGTACGATTCCTACGTCGCCGCCGGCGTGAAGCGCTTCCAGGCCCGCCACGGCTTGAGCCAGACCGGCACGATGAGCATGGCGACGCAGCAGGCCATGAACGTGCCGGCCGACATCCGCCTGCGCCAGCTCGAGATCAACGCGGTGCGCCTGCGCTCCTATTCGGGCAACCTCGGCAACCGCTTCGTCATCACGAACATCCCGGCGGCGCTGGTTCAGACCGTCGAGAACGGCCAGGTCGTGACGCTGCACGCCGCCGGCGTCGGCAAGATCGACCGCCAGTCGCCGATCATGAACACCAAGGCGACGCAGATCAACTTCAACCCCTTCTGGACGGTCCCGGCTTCTATCGTGAAGAAGGACCTCATCCCCAAGATGCAGAAGGATCCGAACTACCTCACCGACAACAAGATCCGCATCTTCACCGGCGAGGCCGAGATCCAGCCGTCGCAGGTGAACTGGAACTCGGACGAGGGCACGCGCTACCGCTACCGCCAGGATTCGGGCGCCGACTTCAACTCGATGGGCATCGTGCGCATCAACATCCCGAACCCCTACGGCGTGTTCATGCACGACACGAACACCAAGGGCGTGTTCGGCGACGACTTCCGCTTCATCTCCTCGGGTTGCGTGCGCGTGCAGAACGTGCGCGAGTACATCACGTGGCTGCTGAAGGACACGCCCGGCTGGGGCCGCGAGCAGGTCGAGCAGGCGATCGAGAGCGGCAAGCGCGTCGACGCCACGCTGTCGTCGCCGGTGCCGGTCTACTGGACCTACATCACCGCGTGGGCGACGCCGGACGGCCTCGTTCAGTTCCGCGACGACATCTACAAGCGCGACGGCGTGAACGTGCCCTCGACGATCGGCGCGGCCACCCCGGTCGCCAGCGCCGAGACCGCGCCGCAGAGCTTCGAGCCCGGCGACGAGGAGAACTAGGCTCGGTACCATCGGCCCTTCGAGGTTCGCTGAAGCGGCCCGCATCCACCCGGATGCGGGCCGCTCTCGTTCTCACACGCCGCTTCCTCCACACGTGGACGCAGGGACAAATCTTCGGGACGTACAGCCATCGCGCGCGTCCGCATTCTCGCTCAAGTGAGACGACCGAGGCCCCGCGGCCGTGGAGCGAGAGAACGTCGGATGGAACGCACGGCATCGATCCCCGCCTGGGTCGCGCGACGCGGTTGGAGCCGGCGAAACCCGCACTGGGTGCGGGTGTGGCTCGACCGCAAGCCGAAGGCCGGCGGCTCCAAACCGAAACCGTCGGAGACGCAGGCCTCGACCGCGACGATCCTGCCGTTCTCGCGGGACAAGGACTGGGCTTGATCGACGGCGGGCCTCGCGCCACGCGCTGGCGGCACGGCGCGCGTGCGGCCGGGCGGGTGCCGGCCGGCGGCGCCGTCGATTAAGGTTCGCCGATCCCGGCGGCCCGAAGGTCCAAGACGATTTTCCGCGACGAAACGATGCCTGCCGGCCCGACGTCGCCAGCCGACCCGATGCCCGCAGCGAACGTGGCGCCCGGACGCGATCGGCGGCGCCTCGTCGGCATCGCGCTGATGTGCGGGACGCTGGCGTTCTTCGCCTGCCTCGACGCGTCGGCGAAGGTGCTGGCCCGGGCCGGCGTCGACCCGCTGCTCACCACCTTCATGCGCTACTTCGTGAGCGTGGCGCTGATCTCGGTGTTTCTGAACCCGGTGACGACGCCCACGGTGATGCGCAGCCGCCGCCTCGGCCTGCAGGTGGTGCGCTCGCTGCTGCTGTTCGGCTCGACGGCGCTCAACTTCTTCGCGCTTCGCCACCTCCAGCTCGCCGAGACCCTATCGATCCAGTTCGCGGCGCCGCTCACCGTGGCTTTGCTCGCCGGCCCGCTGCTCGGCGAGTGGTCGTCCCGCGGACGCCTGGCTGCGATCGCCGTCGGCTTCCTCGGCGTACTGGTGATCGTGCGTCCCGGGGTCGGCACCGTGCATCCTGCGGTGCTGCTCAGCCTCGGCAACATGCTGTGCTACGCGCTCTACATCCTGGCGACGCGCAAACTCGCGGCCCACGATTCGACTGCGACCACGATGGTCTATTCCGGTCTCGCGGGGATCGGCGTGATGACGCCGCTGCTGCCCTGGATCTGGACCGAGCCGGCCTCGCTCACGGTGTGGGCGCTGCTCGTCGGGATCGGCCTGTTCGGCACGATCGGGCACTGGCTGCTGATTCTGGCCCATGCGAGGGCGCCGGCCAACGTGCTCGCGCCGTTCCTCTACACCCAGCTTCTGTGGTCGCTGACCCTCGGCTTCCTGCTGTTCGGCGACGTCCCGAACCGCTGGACCGTGCTGGGCGCGGCGATCATCGTCGGATCGGGCCTGTATCTCCTCGCCCACGACGCGATCGCGCAACGAAAAGGGCCGGCCACCCGAAGGTGACCGGCCCGTTCGCACGTCGCGCGCTCCGGGCTTAGCGGCCCATGCGCTCGCGGCGGTCCATCCGCTCCTCTCGGCGCTCCTCGCGGTCGCGGCGCGACGGATCGGGATCGACGCCGAGCACGCCGCCGACGGTCCCGGTCGCCGCGCCGAGGGCGCCGCCGACCACGCCGCCAACCGGACCGGCCGCGCGGTTGCCGTCCTCGACGCCGCGCTCGGCGCCGCGAACGGTGCCCTGGGCCTGGGCACCAACCGACAGGGCCAGCGGCGAAAGGATGAGGGTCGTGGCGATGAGCAGTGTCTTCATGGTCTCGAATTCCTTGATCGGGTTGGGTTTCTGTCCCGGCCGCACACCGCGCAGGCCTTGGGCTCGTGAAGTGTCAACGGCCGAAACCGTGAAAGGTCGCATTTTCCTAAGCGAGGATCCGGGCCCGGCGTGAACCGGGGCCAGGCCCGGCGCCGTCGCGCTCGTTTCAGCGGCGGTGGCGGCGGTGATGCCGGACGGCGCGGCGCGAGCGCAGGTCGGTGCGGTAGGCGCGGCGGCCGGGATCGATCCCGAGCGCGCCGTTGACCGTTCCGACAGCCCCGCCGACAGCCCCGCCGACGATGCCGCCCACCGGGCCGCCGACGCGGTCGCCCTCGGCCGCGCCGCGGCGGACGCCGCCGACGAGGCCCTGTGCCTCGACGGGCGCGGCGACGGCGCAGGCGGTGAGGGCGAGCGTGGCGGCGATCAGGAGATGTTTCATGGCGTTACGTCCCATCCTGTTGTGCTCCGCGGCTCGGACCTGCGCCCGCCGGCGCGGACCGATCGCGTGGTCAGGCAACGAACCAGCCGCGATTTGGTGGCAGCATCCCGCAAGGCGTCCCGACGGCGTGGTGAATGCGCAGCCCCGTTCGGACCGCGCGCATCCGCTGGCCTCCGCTCGCGCCCGCTGCTAGAACGCGGCCATGCGCTGCGTCCACGCCCCACACGTCCGTCGAATTATGGGCCCGGCCGCCGCGTGAGGTCCGCGCCCGCGCGGCTGCGCGGAGGCCGGGATCGTCACGGGAGCCGCCGCTTCCATCGCCCCTCGCGCCGTGACATGCGCCGGCCTTCGCAAAGCCCGCACGCGCGCCGCCCGTTTCCAGGACGCCCGACCCCATGACCGACGAGACCCAAGCCGAAGCCCCGGCCGGCCGCGACTATTCCAAGACCCTCTACCTTCCGCAGACCGACTTCCCGATGCGGGCCGGCCTGCCGACGCGCGAGCCGCTGCTGCTGGAGCGCTGGAGCGCCACCGACCTCTACGGGCAGCTACGTGCCAACGCCGCCGGACGCCCGAAATTCGTGCTGCACGACGGGCCGCCCTACGCCAACGGCAACATCCACATCGGCACGGCGCTCAACAAGATCCTCAAGGACGTGATCGTCCGCTCCATGGGCGGACTCGGCTTCGACGCGAACTACGTGCCGGGCTGGGACTGCCACGGCCTGCCGATCGAGTGGAAGATCGAGGAGCAGTATCGCGCCAAGGGCCGCAACAAGGACGACGTGCCGGTCATCGAGTTCCGCCAGGAATGCCGGACCTTCGCCGGCCACTGGCTCGACGTGCAGCGAGCGGAGTTCAAGCGCCTCGGCGTCACCGGCGACTGGGACCATCCCTACGCCACCATGGCCTACCCGGCCGAAGCCGCCATCGCCGCCGAGCTGATCAAGTTCTCGATGAGCGGCCAGCTCTATCGCGGCTCCAAGCCGGTGATGTGGTCGGTGGTCGAGAAGACCGCGCTGGCCGAGGCCGAGGTCGAGTACGAGGAACACGTCAGCGACACCATCTTCGCCGCCTTCCCGATGCGCGCCGGCGCGGCAGCAGACCTCGGCGACGCCCGCGTCGTCATCTGGACGACGACGCCCTGGACCATGCCCGGCAACCGCGCCGTCGCCTATTCCAAGCGCGTGGCCTACGGCCTCTACCGGGTGACGGAGGCCGCGGAGGACAACTGGGCCAAGGTCGGCCAGACCTACCTCCTGGCGGACGGCCTTGCCGCAGGCGTCTTCGAGTCTGCGCGCGTCGCGGCGCATGAGCGCCTGCGCGACGTGACCCCGGCCGAACTCGCCGGCCTCACCCTGTCCCATCCGCTCGCCGGCCGCGGCTACGATTTCGCCGTGCCGATGCTCGACGGCGACCACGTCACCGACGAGGCCGGCACCGGCTTCGTCCACACCGCGCCGGGCCACGGCCGCGAGGATTTCGAGGTCTGGATGGCCAACGGCCGCGCGCTCGCCGAGCGCGGCATCGAGACCCGCATCCCCTACACCGTCGACGCCGACGGCGCGCTCACGAAGGACGCGCCCGGCTTCGAGGGACGGCGCGTCCTCACCGACAAGGGCGAGAAGGGCGACGCCAACAAGGCCGTGATGGCCGCTTTGCAGGAGGCCGGGACGCTGGTGGCGTCGGGGCGGCTCAAGCACAGCTACCCGCATTCCTGGCGCTCCAAGAAGCCGGTGATCTTCCGCAACACGCCGCAATGGTTCATCGCCATGGACAAGGCGGTGGACTCGCTCGGCGACCGCACCCTGCGCGAGGTCGCCCTGCAGGCGATCGAGGACACCCAGTGGGTGCCGCCCCAGGGCAAGAACCGCATCAACGGCATGGTCGGCAACCGGCCCGACTGGGTCGTGTCGCGCCAACGCGCCTGGGGCGTGCCGATCACGGTGTTCGTCAAGAAGGGCACCGGCGAGGTGCTGCGCGACGACCGCGTGAACGCCCGCATCGTCGCCGCCTTCGCGACTGAGGGCGCCGACGCCTGGTTCACCGACGCCGACGGCGCGCGCTTCCTCGCCCCCGACCACGACCCGGCAGCCTACGAGAAGGTCACCGACGTCCTCGACGTGTGGTTCGATTCCGGCTCGACGCACGCCTTCGTCCTCGACGACCCGGCGGCGTTCCCCGGCCTCGCCAACGTCGTGCGCCGCCGCGACGGCGGGCGGGACACGGTGATGTACCTCGAAGGGTCGGACCAGCACCGCGGCTGGTTCCAGTCGTCGCTGCTCGAATCCGCCGGCACGCGGGGCCGCGCGCCCTACGACACGGTGCTCACCCACGGCTTCGTCCTCGACGCCAAGGGGCTCAAGATGTCGAAGTCGAAGGGCAACGTCGTCGCGCCCCAGAGCATCATCAAGGATTCGGGGGCCGACATCCTGCGCCTGTGGGTCGCCGCCTCCGACTACACCGACGACCTGCGCATCGGCCCGGAGATCATCAAGACCTTCGCCGAGACCTACCGCAAGCTGCGCAACTCGCTCCGCTGGATGCTCGGCTCCCTCGCTCACCGCGTGGCGGGCGACGACGTGCCGTTCGCGGAGATGCCGGAACTCGAGCGCTTCGTGCTCCACCGTCTGCTCGAGCTCGACGGCGAGATCCGCGAGGCCTACCGCACCTTCGACACCAAGCGCGTGGTCGCGCTGCTGAACGGCTTCATGACCGGCGACCTGTCGTCGTTCTACTTCGACGTGCGCAAGGACGCGCTGTATTGCGACCCGGCCTCCTCGGTCACCCGCCGGGCCGCGCTGCAGGTGATCGACGAGGCGTTCCGCCGGGTCGTGATCTGGCTCGCGCCCGTGCTCGCCTTCACCGCCGAGGAGGCCTGGCTCGACCGGTTCCCATCGGAGACCGGCTCGGTCCACCTGCAGACCCTGCCGGAGACGCCGGCCTCCTGGCGCGACGACGCCCTCGCCGCGCGTTGGCAGAAGATCCGGCGGGTTCGCCGGGTCGTGACCGGCGCCCTGGAGATCGAGCGCGCGGCCAAGCGCATCGGCGCGAGCCTGGAGGCGGCGCCCACCGTCTCGATCGCCGAGCCGGAGCTGTTGACGGCCCTCGACGGCGTCGACTTCGCCGACGTCTGCATCACCTCCGCGATCCGGATCGAGGCCGGGGAGGGCCCCGCCGACGCGTTCCGCCTCGACGACGTCAAGGGCGTCGCCGTGGTCCCGGTGCGCGCCGAGGGCCGCAAGTGCGCCCGCTCCTGGCGCGTCACGCCGGAAGTCGGCAGCGACCCGGACTACCCGGACGTCACACCCCGCGACGCCCTGGCGCTTCGGGAATGGGATGCGGCGCATCCGGCGGCGAGCGCGGCGTGAGCGGGACGCGACCGCTTCGTTCCTCTTCCCTCCGTCGGGGAAGGGGAGAGGCTGCGGCGGGAGCCGCACGATGAAGCCCGTTCATCTCGGCCTCTTCGCCCTCGTCGCGACCCTGGTCCTCGACCAGCTCTCGAAGCTGTCGCTCTACTTCGGCACCGATCTCGTGCTGACCCAGCCCTGGCGCCTCGGACCCTATGCCGAGTTCGTCGTCGTCTGGAACAGGGGCGTGTCCTACGGACTGTTCCAGCAGGAGGGCGGCGTCGGCCGGTGGTTGCTGGTGGCGTTGTCGCTCGCTGCCGCCGTGGGCTTGAGCGTGTGGATGACCCGTACGGGGTCGCGCCTGCTGGCGACGGCGCTCGGCCTGATCGCCGGCGGCGCGCTCGGCAACGCGGTCGACCGGGCGGCCTACGGCGCGGTGTTCGATTTCGTGCACCTGCATGCCGGCGCGTGGTCCTGGTACGTGTTCAACGTCGCCGACGCGGCGATCGTCGCGGGCGTCGTCGGGTTGATCCTCGACAGCGTGCTGCCGGAACGGCGCGACGGCCTGTCCAGCGAGTCCCCGCCGGCGTGACCGGCCGGCGACGGCGGTGGATGCAGGTCGCTTATGGCTGGCCCCGAGCGGTCAAGGCGCCATACGATCGCCGGAAACCGGCTTCAGACCCGAAGCGCCGGATCAGGCCGTCATCCGTGCGGCCGCTTCGATGAACCCCGGAACGGGGATCGGGCGTCGGTGGGCAAGTTGCGGGGCATCATGATCGGGTACCGGGAGCTCATTCTCATGGCGGCGGCGATCGTCCTGCCGTCAGCGGTCCAGGCGCAGGAGCGGGGCGAGCTGCTGCGCAACACGCTGAGCGGCATCGGCCTCCTCGAGAAGCCGCAGGCGCCGATCGAATATCGCGAGCGCGCACCTCTGGTGATGCCGCCGCACCTCGACGGAAAGGCCCTGCCGGCACCGCGCGCCGGCGCATCCTCGTCGCAATGGCCGAAGGAGCCCGAGGTGGTCGAGCGCGAGCGCGCCGCCGCCGAGCGCCGCGTGCCGAAGGGCAACCAGGCGCAGGGGCGCTACGAGGACAACAACGCGACGCTCTCGGTCGACGAGATGCGTTCCGGCCGCCGTGCCGACGCCAACGTGACCCGCGAGATCGAGCGCAAGCCCGGCGACAACACCCGGGAGGATTCCTGGGTCAACCCGCTCGACCTGATCCGCGGGATCGGCAACGAGAAGACCGAGCCGTCGGCGGTCGAGCCATCGCGCGACGTGCTCACCGATCCGCCCAAGGGCTACCGCCAGCCGCCCAAGAAGATCGTTCGCAACACCACCGACCCGATCAACAACGCCAGCCGCGAGCGCGAAGAATCCGATCCCGGCGCCTACCTGCGCGAGCAGCGTGCGCGCTGAGGCGCGGATGTGACACACGGTCGGTCGCCGTTCGGGACGGGACCGGCGCCGGCGCTTCCGGTACGGGAATTGCCGGACGAGACGATGCCGGCGCGCTGCCCCGCATCGAACCAGAAACGGACGGTCCCTTAAGGGCCGCACGAGGGAAGACGGTATGCATCTGTTCAGGAAGGCGACGCCCACCCTGTTCCCGGCCGGCGGCCGCTTCGCCAGCGCGGGGCGCGTCGAGGCGGCGCCGTTCGGGCGCTCCGAGGCCGGTGGGCCGGAGGTGTCGTCCTTCACCCTCGACAACGGGCTCGACGTGGTGGTGGTGCCGGATCACCGCGCGCCCGTCGTGACTCACATGATCTGGTACCGCAACGGTTCGGCCGACGACCCGCTCGGCCGGTCCGGCATCGCCCACTTCCTCGAGCACCTGATGTTCAAGGGCACCGAGAAGCACCCGGTCGGCGCCTTCTCGAAGGCCGTCTCCGGTCTCGGCGGCCAGGAGAACGCCTTCACCTCCTACGACTACACCGCCTACTTCCAGCGCGTCGCCCGCGACAACCTCGACACCATGATGGCGTTCGAGGCCGACCGCATGACCGGCCTCGTCCTCGAAGACGCGGTGGTCGCGCCCGAGCGCGACGTGGTGCTGGAGGAGCGCCGCATGCGGGTCGAGACCGATCCCTCCGCCCAGCTCTCCGAGGCGATGGCGGCCTCGCTCTTCGTGCACCACCCCTACGGCATCCCGATCATCGGCTGGATGCACGAGATCGAGGAGCTGAACCGCAACCACGCCCTCGACTACTACAAGCGCTTCTACACGCCCGAGAATGCGATCCTCGTGGTCGCCGGCGACGTGACGCCCGACGAGGTCCGGCGCCTGGCCGAGGCGACCTACGGGCGCGTCGCACCGCAGGGCGCCCGCCCGGTGCGGGTCCGCCCGCGGGAGCCCGAGCCGAAAGCGCTGCGCCGTCTCGCGGTGGCCGACCCGAAGGTCGAGCAGCCGACCTTGCAGCGGCTTTACCTCACGCCGTCCTGCATCACCGCCCGCGACGGAGGCTGCCACGATCTCGAACTGCTCGCCGAAGTGCTCGGCGGCGGCTCGACCTCCTACCTCTACCGAAAGCTCGTCATGGAGAGCGGCCTCGCGGTGAACGCGGGCGCCTGGTACATGGGCTCGGCGATCGACGACACCCGCTTCTCGGTCTACGCGATCCCCGCCGAGGGCGTCAGCCTGGAGAAGCTCGAGGCCGAGGTCGACCGCGTGCTCCGGCGCGCACCTTCCGAGGCGCTGAACGCCGAGGCGATCGAGCGGGCCAAGACCCGGCTGGTCGCCGAGACGGTTTACTCCTCCGATAGCCAGTCGTCGCTCGCGCGCATCTACGGCTCGGCGCTCGCCATCGGCGAGACCATCGAGGAGGTGCGCCGCTGGCCCGCCGACATCGAGGGCGTGACCCGCGAGCGTCTGGCGACGGCGAGCGAGCGCTGGCTGACGCCGTCCCGCTCGGTGACCGGCTACCTCGTCAAGGCGAGCGACCCGGACGCGCCCATGGCGATCGCCGCGGAATAGCGCCTTCGGCCTGCGGCGCCCGGCGCCGCACGCAGAGGCCGCATCCAAGAGAACGAGAACAACGAGGTCGTCCATGAACTTCGCTGACACCGACCTGGCCGAGACGCCGGTCCGCACCAAGGCGAGCCCGGCCAAGGCGCTACCGATCCAGACCGCCGCCGGGATCGAGGCGTGGCACGTCGAATCGCCGGTGGTGCCGATGATCGCGCTCGCCTTCACCTTCGAGGGCGGGGCGGCGCAGGACCCGGAGGGCAAGTCGGGCTGCGCCCAGATGTTGGCGCGTCTCCTCGACGAGGGTGCCGGCGACCTCGGCTCCGACGCCTTCCAGGAACGGCTCGCGGCACGCGCGATCGAGCTCTCGTTCCATGCCGGCCCCGACGCGATCGGCGGCTCGTTGAAGATGCTCGTCAAGCACGCCGACGAGGCGATCGACCTCCTGGCCCTGGCGCTCGCCAAGCCCCGCTTCGACGCCGACGCGATCGAGCGGGTCCGCGGCCAGGTGATCGCCGGCCTGCGCTACCAGCAGAACGACCCGGGCGTGATGGCCTCGCGCCGCTTCTTCGCCGAGGCCTTCGCCGGGCACGCCTACGGCCGGCCCTCGTCGGGCACGATCGAGGCGGTGTCGGCGATCACCCGCGACGACCTCGTGGCGATGCACGCCCAGCTCCTCGGCCGCGGCGCGGTGAAGATCGCCGCCGTCGGCGCGATCGGCGCCGAGCAGCTCGCCAAGAGCCTCGACCGCGCCTTCGGCGCGTTGTCGGAGGCCGGCGGCCTGCGCGCGATCGAGCGGACCACGGTGGGCGACCTCGGCAAGCGCGTGGTCGTCGACCTCGATGTGCCGCAATCGGTGATCCGCTTCGGCATGGCCGGCGTCGCCTGGCGCGACCCCGACTTCATCCCAGCCTACGTTCTCAACCACATCCTGGGCGGCGGCGCCTTCACCTCGCGGCTGTTCCAGGAAGTGCGCGAGAAGCGCGGTCTGGCGTACTCCGTCGGAACCTCGCTTGTCAGCCACCGCTCGGCGGCGATGACCTGGGGCTATACCGCGACCAAGAACGAGCGCGTCGGCGAGGCGGTGTCGGTCATCAGCGACGAGATCAACCGCCTGATCGCCGACGGACCGGACGACGAGGAGCTGCAGAAGGCCAAGGACTACCTCACCGGCTCCTACGCGCTGGGCTTCGACACCTCGACCAAGATCGCCCACCAGCTGGTGCAGATCGCGTTCGAAGGCCTCGGCATGGACTACATCGAGCGCCGCAACGCGCTGGTCTCGTCGGTCACGCAGGAGGACATCCGCCGGGCCGGCGCGCGGACCTTCGCCGACGGCCGGATGCTGGTCGTCGCCGCCGGGCGGCCGATCGGCCTCTAGAATCGACCCCATGATCCCTGGATCATGGGGAACGTCCCATCCCTTTGCCGGGCCGCGTTTTTCGCCGAACCGGCAACCCCTTCGACGGAAAACGCCCTCGCCGATGCAGCTCACCGGGATCCACCACCTGACCGCGATCACCGCGCGGGCTGCGGACAACCACGCCTTCTACACCCGCGTGCTCGGGCTGCGCCTGGTGAAGAAGACGGTGAACCAGGACGACGTCTCGGCCTACCACCTGTTCTACGCCGACGGGTTGGCCTCGCCCGGCACCGACGTCACCTTCTTCGACTGGCCGGCGCCACCTGAGCGGCGCGGGACGAACAGCATCACCCGCACACACCTGCGCGTGGCGGGGCCGACGGCGATCGAGGCTTGGCGCGAGCGCTTGGCGCGGGAGGGCGTGACCCATTCCGCGCCGGTGGAGCGCGACGGTCGCCTGACCCTCGACTTCGAGGATTCGGAAGGCCAGCGCCTGAGCCTCGTCGACGACGGCGGCGCGGGCGACGCGCATCCGTGGGCCGGCAGCCCGGTGGCGCCCGATCATCAGATCCGCGGCCTCGGACCGATCCGGCTGTCGGTGGCGCAGCCGGAGCCAACCGGCCGCGTCCTCGTCGACGTGCTGGGCATGGTGCACGCCCGCAGCTTCGAGACGCCGGAAGGTTCCGTCCACGTCTTCGCCATGGGGAAGGGCGGCCCGGCGGCAGAGGTGCAGCTTCTGGGCGACGCCTCCGCCCCTGCGCGGCAGGGAGCAGGCGCCGTCCACCATGTCGCCTTCCGTATCCCCGATGCGGATTACGCAGCCTGGGCCGACCGCCTGAACACGCGCCGGATGCCGTCGAGCGGCCCGGTCGACCGCTTCTACTTCCGAAGCCTGTACTTCCGCGAGCCGAACGGCATCCTGTTCGAGATCGCCACCGACGGTCCAGGCTTCACTGCAGACGAACCGCTCGACCGGCTCGGGCAGGGCTTGGCGCTGCCGCCGTTCCTCGAGCCGCGCCGGGCCGAGATCGAGGCCGGGTTGAAGCCGCTCTAGGCCGTATCGCCGCGGGTATTAAGAGCGATTCCAATCAGTTGCGGTTGCATGGCTGTGTGTCGTCGGCGCGTCTTGACCTGCGTTCCGCACCTGCGAAAAGACCGCCAACCCCATCGGGATTCGGGACACCTCAGTCGATGAGCAAGTTCTATGAGGAGCGCGTTCTGTCGGTCCACCACTGGACCGACACGCTCTTCTCCTTCCGCACGACGCGCGATCCGGCCTTCCGCTTCCGGAACGGCGAGTTCACGATGATCGGCATCGAGGTCGAGGGGCGACCGCTCCTGCGCGCCTACAGCGTCGTCTCGGCCAACTACGAGGAGGAGCTGGAGTTCTTCTCGATCAAGGTCGAGGCCGGCCCGCTCACCTCGAAGCTGCAGCACCTCAAGGTCGGCGACCCGATCATCGTCGGCAAGAAGCCCACCGGCACGCTGGTGCTCGACAACCTGCTGCCGGGCAAGAACCTCTACCTCCTCGGCACCGGCACCGGGCTCGCGCCCTTCCTGTCGATCATCAAGGACCCGGAGACCTACGAGCGCTTCGAGAAGGTCGTCCTCGTCCACGGCTGCCGGCAGGTTCAGGAACTCGCCTACGGCGAGACCATCACCGAAAGCCTGCCGAAGCACGAGTTCCTCGGCGAGATGATCAGCGCACAGCTGATCTACTACCCGACCGTGACCCGCGAGCCGTTCCGCAACCGAGGCCGGATCACCGACCTGATGACCTCGGGCAAGCTGTTCGAGGATATCGACCTGCCGAACATGTCGGTCGAGAACGACCGCTTCATGCTGTGCGGCAGCCCCGACATGATCCGCGACACCCGCGAGCTGCTGACCAACGGCGGCTACGAAGAGGGCAACCACGGCGAAGCCGGCCATTACGTGATCGAGAAGGCCTTCGTCGAGAAATAGGTTTTCCCGACTTCCGAGCCTTGAGACGTACCCTCGAGCGCACCTGCTGAAGAAGTGTGGCCCCCTTTCCCGAACGGGAGAGGGGGCCGCGTCGTTTCTACGCCGGACCACCGACCAACCCGCGCACCTCCTGCGCAAGGTCCGACAGGCTCATCGAGCCCTTGCTGATCACACGGTCGGCCTGCCCCGCGAGGCGGCGACGATCCTCCGCGGTGATGTCCTTGGCGGTGAGCACCACCACGGGGATGTCGCGCCACTCCGCGCGGGTGCGCAGCGCCCGGAGGAAGCCGAAGCCGTCCATCTCCGGCATCATCAGGTCGAGAAGCACGAGGGCCGGCTTCTCCCGCGCCACCGCCTCCAGCGCGAGCTTGCCGTGCTCGGCCGAGCAGACCGGGAAACCCTCGCGCTCCAGGAAGGTCGTCACCCGCTCGCGGGCGTCGGGGTCGTCCTCGACCACGAGGATCGGCCCCTCGGCGTTGCCGGGACGGAACCGGTCGGTGACGGCCTTGAGGTGCCCCCACTCGATCGGCTTGTGCAGATAGTCGGTGGCGCCGAGGGAGAAGGCGAGGTTCTGCTCGTCGAGCACCGTCACCATGACGATCGGCGTCGCACCCAGCTCCGGGTCGGCTCGGAGCGCGCGCAGCACCGACCAGCCGTCCATCCGCGGCATGGTCACGTCCAGAAGGATCGCGCGCGGGCGTAGCGCCCGCGCCCGCTCCAGCCCCTGGCGTCCGTCCTCGGCGGTGGAGACGGCGAATCCCTCCTTCTCGAGAAAGCGGGCGAGCAGGTCGCGCGTCGCCGGGTCGTCGTCGATGACGAGGATACGGTTTCCGACCGCCCCGTCCTCGCCCTGCGCGGGGGCGGCATCGGGGCCGGCGAACTGCGCCGGCAGCGTCAGGGTGAAGGTGCTGCCCGCGCCTTCGACGCTCGCGACCTCGACGGTGCCGCCCAGAAGGCCGGCGAAGGCGCGGGTGATCGAGAGCCCGAGCCCGGTTCCGCCGAAGCGCCGGGTGGTGGAGGCGTCGGCCTGGGTGAAGCGCTCGAAAAGCCGGCCGACCTGCTCTTCGTTCATGCCGATGCCGGTGTCGCTTACCGCGAAGCGCAGGACGGCGTCGGCGTCGCGCGTGACGGTGAGGCCGACGCGGCCGTTCTCGGTGAACTTCGCCGCGTTGCTCAGAAGGTTGATCAGGCACTGGCGCAGCTTGGTCACGTCGGTATGCGCCGTGCCGACGTCGTCGGCGATCGTCAGGTCGAGGGCGTTGCCCTTCTTGGCGACCAAACCCTCGACGGTGGCGGCGACCTCGGCCACCACGTCGGCGACGGAGAAGTCCTCGGCGTAGATCTCGACCCGCTCGGCCTCGATCTTCGACAGATCGAGCACGTCGTTGATCAGCCCGAGGAGGTGGCGGGCGTTGGACTCGATCTTCTTCATGTCGGCGATCAGCGCCGGCTCGCCGAGGTCTTCCAGCTCCTCCTGCAGCATCTCGGAATAGCCGATCACCGCCGAGAGCGGGGTGCGCAGCTCGTGGCTCATGTTGGCCAGGAACTGGCTCTTGGCGCGGTTGGCGTCTTCGGCGGCCTGACGCGCCGCCTCGACCGCGGCTTCGGCCGCCTTGCGCTCGCTGATGTCGGTGTGGGTGCCGACCCATTCGCGCAGGCTGCCGTCCTCGGCGAGGATCGGCACGGCGCGTACCGCCATGTGCCGGAATTCGCCGTCGGCCCGGAGCAGGCGGTGCTCGGTCTCGTAGGGCTGCAGCGTCGAGACTGCCGCCTGCCAGGCCTTTGCGGTGTGCGCGCGGTCCTCGACGTGAATCACGTCGAGGAAGCCCTCGCCGGCATAGGCCGCGTCGTCCTGGCCGGTGAAGCGCGTCCAAGACGCCTGGCGCGGATGCAGGCTGCCCTCCGCGGTCGCCGTCCAGACGATCGACGCGCTCGCCTCGATGAGCGAGCGGAAGCGCTCCTCGCTGCGGCGCATGCGCTCCTCGACGATCCAGCGCAGGGTCTCGTCGAGGACGACGATGCCGACGCCCTCGATCGCCGGCTCTGGGTCCGACGAGGTGCCGCGCAACGGGTAGAAGCTCATCGAGAACCGGCGCACGCCACCGGGGGCCGAGGGCGTCGGCACCGCCACGGGAACGTCCGGCGTCACCAGCCCCTCGTTGAGGGCGGCGGCGAGCTTCGGGCCGAGGGCGTCCGCGAGGTTGGGCAGCATCGCCCAGATCGGCGCGCCGAGGTCGGCGCCGAAGCCGCGCTCGCTCATCACCGCGAGCGCCCGGTTCATGTGGCGGATCTTGAGGTCGCGATCGAGGAAGCCGAGGCCGACCGGGGCGTTCGCGAGGACGCCGTCGAGGAGCCCGGACATCCGCATCGCCTCGCGCCGGCGAACCAGGGCGAGGCGGGCGAGGAGGACGATCGCGACGACGGCACAGATCGCCGCCAGCACCGACAGCAGCAGGGAGCGGGCGACGTCCCGGCTGCGGTCGGCCTCCAGCCGTTCCGCGGTCGCCGCCTGCAGCCCCGCGGTCTCGGCGCGAATGGCGTCCATCAGCTGCTTGCCGACGCCGGTTCGGACGATCTCCGTCGCCGCGTCGAAGCTCACGTCCCGGCGGGCGGCGACGACGCGGGCCGCGAAGTCGCGCTTGTCCGCGATCAGGGCGGCGAGCGAGGCGCCGCCCTGGCGCACGGGCGCCTGCGCCACGCGGCCGAGCGCCGTCAGGCCCGTATCGATCGCGCCGAGCGCCTTCTGGTAGGGCTCGAGGTACATGTCGCCGCCGACGAGGACGTAGCCGCGCTCGCCGGTCTCGAGGTCCTTCACCGCCGAGAGCAGACGCTCGAGCTGCGAGATCCGCGCGGTCCCGGCCGCGACCGCAGCGCGGCTCGCCTCGCCGCCGACGTAGTTCCAGGCGCCGGCGACGAGGGCGACGAGCAGCAACCCGAAGGCGACCGGCGAGCCGAGCAGGCCCGCGAAAGGCCGCGCGCTGCGCCAGTTGGCCCGGCGCAGGAACGAGATCGACCGGGGATTGATCACGCGACGGCCATCCCGATCCGGGTCCGCGTCGCAGCACCACCCGCCGCGGGCGGATGTTTCGGATGGGTGATCATGTCGGGCGCCCCGGATCGGCCCGGCGACGTGCCGGGGCGATCCGCGCAGACATAACCGGGCGCGCGCGGTTGTCGAAGCTTTACCCGTCGGCGCGGCAGGCGCCGCGAAGCCGCATCAGGTCTCGACGAGGCCGGTCGTCGAGCCGGAAGCCTCGGAATCGGCCCGGCCGTGCGGCAGGGCGAGGTATTCCACCGAGCGCATCTCGATCAGCCGGGACACCGTCCGATCGAACTCGAAGGCCTCGCGGCCTTCCCGCACCGAGTAGAGCGCCTGCGCCTCGGCGGCGGCCGAGGCGACGAGCTTCACGTGGCGGTCGTACAGGGTGTCGATCAGGGTGATGAAGCGCTTGCACTCGTTGCGGTTCTGCTCGCCCATCACCGGAATCTCTTCGACGATCACCGTGTGGAAGGCGCGGGCGATCGCCATGTAGTCGGAGGCGCCGAGGGGCTGGGCGCAGAGGTCGTCGAAGCTGAACCGGGCGACGCCCGCAGCCTCCTGTGGCACCGGCACCTGACGGCCGTGCACGGTGAGCGTCGCAGACCGGCCCTTGGCCTTGCCGGTCAGGCCGCGGAAGGCGGCATCGAGCGCCGAGCGCGCGGCCGCGTCGGCGGGCACGTGGTAGACCGGCGCGCCGCCGAGTTTCTCGAGGCGGAAGTCGGTGCGCGAATCCAAGCGCAACACCTCGACCCGCTCCTTCAGCTCCTCGACGAAGGGCAGGAACAGGGCCCGGTTGAGGCCGCCCTCGTAGAGCCGGTCCGGCTCCACGTTCGAGGTCGCCACCACCGTCACGCCGCGCTTGAACAGCGCTCCGAACAGCCGGCCGAGGATCATCGCGTCGGCGATGTCGGTGACGGTGAACTCGTCGAAGCACAGCAGCGTCGAGTCGTCGGCCAAGGCGTCGGCGACCGGGCCGATCGGGTCGTCACCCTTGACCTCGCCGCGCTTCAGCGCCTGGCGGTAGGCGTGGATACGCTCGTGCGCGTCGGCGAGGAAACCGTGGAAGTGGACGCGGCGCTTCGGGCCGGGGGCGGCCTCGTGGAACAGGTCCATCAGCATGGTCTTGCCACGCCCGACCGAGCCCCAGATGTACAGCCCCTTCGTCGGCCCGACGGTGTCCTTGCGCGAGAACAGCCAGCCGAGGGCGCTGCCCTTCTTGGCGCGTCGGCGCCGCTCCAGGTCGAGGGCGAGCCGGTCGAGAGCGCGCACCAGCCGCGCCTGCGCCGGGTCGCGCTCGATCGCGCCCGACGCGATCAACGCCTCGTAGCGATCGTGGACCGGCCCGGGGGAGAGCGCGCCGCTGCGCGCGTCTGCGGAGGGCGCCTGGCTCGGCGAGGTAGGGCTCACGACATCCGGCTCACGACCACGGGATCCTGCTCGGCCTCGGCCCTGTTGCGGCGCGAAGGACGGATCACACGTCTGCCGCGCGCGCGCAGGGCGATCAACCCGCCGCCCGGCAAGATACGAGGAAACGGGTTCCATCCGCCCGGCGCATGTCAGCCCACGCCGCAAACTGCAAGGACGAATTGTTGCATTGCACAATCGGCTTGGCGGTGCGAGACCGGCGCTACCTTCGAGGGAGGGCACGCCCGGATGCGCGCAGACGTCAGCGCCGCGTAATCGGAGACTGGAACCATGGCACTGCCCGAGCCGAAGCCGGCGGGACACACGATCCGCCGCCTGCGTGCGAGCGACCGCGCCGAGATCCTCGCCTACTTCCTGCGCCTCGATCCGGAGACCCGTGCGAACCGCTTCATGGGCGCCGTCGGCGAGGCCGGGATCCGCGCCTACGCCGAGCGCGCCGTGACGGCGGAGGGCCTGATCTTCGGCGCGTTCGTCTCCGGCGTCCTGCGCGGCGTCGCCGAGTTGCGCCCGTCGCGCGCCGGCGCGACGGCGTTCGACCTCGGCGCCGAGGCGGAGGCGGCCTTCGCCGTCGAGCGCGCGTATCGCCGCCGCGGCCTCGGCGGCGCCCTGTTCGCGCGGATCACGGAAGCCGCCCGCAACCGAAGAGTCGGCGACCTGCACGTGCGGTGTCTCGCCCGGAACGGGCCGATGCGCCGTCTCGCGCTGCGCTATGGCGCCGACCTGCAGGCCAGCGGCATGGAGGCCGAGGCGGCCCTGCATCTCGAACGGCCGACGCCGTTCTCGCTCTGGCACGAGGGCATCGCCGAGGCCTTCGACCTGACGATCGCCGCCCTGCGGCCGCGCGGGCTGCCGCCGGCGTGAGACGACCGTTCAGCCGATCGGGTCGGCCACCAGCGCGAAGGTGAGGAGGTCGACGGAGGCCGCCCCGCCGCGCAACAGTGCGCGGGCGGCGGCGTTGGCGGTCGCGCCGGTGGTGGTGACGTCGTCGACGAGGAGGACGCGTCGGCCCTGAAGGGCGGCCCGGTGCGCCGGCGGCACGCGGAAGGCGCCCTGGAGATTCTCGGCGCGCCCGGCGCGGCTCAAGCCCACCTGCGAGCGCGTCGCCTTCACCCGCGCGAGCGCCTGCGGCAGGAACGGCACCCGCCCGGCGCGGGCGAGGGGGCGGGCGAGCAAAGCCGCCTGGTTGAACCGCCGTCGCCACAGCCGCCAGCGATGCAACGGCACCGGCACGACGCAATCGGCCTCCGCGATCAGGGCGGCGCCGGAGGCGGCCATCATCGCCGCCATCGCCTTGGCGAGGTCGAGGCGGTCCTCGTATTTCAAGCGGTGCACGAGCCCGCGAGCGGTGTCGTCGTAGAGCACCACCGCTCGCGCCCGCTCGAAGACCGGCGGATCGCTGATCGCGCGCGGCGACAGCAGCGGGCCGATCCCGAGGTCGAGGGCGAACGGCGTCCCGTAGCGCGGGCAGCGCGGCTCCTCGATGAAGCGCAGGCCGGACCAGCAGGCGGGACAGAGCGCGCCGGGATCGGCCGTGGCTGCGCCGCATCCCGCGCAAGAGGGCGGGTAGACGAGGCCGACGAGCGCCCGAGCGGCGCGGCCGAAAATGGCGGAAGGCCGCGCACCTTTCGATGCACGGGCTTCCTCGCTGTCGATGTTTTCAGGCGCAGGCACGACCCACGCCCTGACGCGGCGCGCAGCCGGCTCAGCGCGTCGCGGGCGGGGTCTGGTCGTTGCGGCGGGCCTCGGCGTTGGCGCGGTGGCGACCGATCGCGCAGCCTGCGGCGGCGCCGACCAACCCGTGATGCCCGGCATAGTGGCCTGCGATCCCGCCGACGATGGCGCCCTTGATACAGCCCTTGGCCTCGGCGGTCGAGCCGAAGGCGACGATCGTGAGGGCCAGGGCGGCCCCGGACAGAAAGCGGATCATGGGATGCGACTCCGATATGCGGCTCAGCAGCCGATGGAACTGACCAGGAACGGCGATCGTCCAGACCCGTTCCACCCTCGCAAAACTGTGATGGTCGGCTCACCACCTTCGCCGAGCGCCGCCGCAGCTGGCAACCGGACGGGTCGAGCGCCATGTGTGGCTGTGCATGACAGCGCCTTCGCATCTGTTCGACACCGGGCTCGCCCGCCGCCGCCTCGCCCGCGCGCGACGCACGGGCTTCGCCGACTTCCTCGTCGCCCGCATGGCGGCGGACCTCGACGACCGCCTCGGCGCGGTGCTGCGAACCTTCACCACCTGCCTCGACCTCGCGACGCCAACGACCGCGGCGGCGCGCGTGCTCGCCGCCCGCTATCCCGACGCGGCGGTGCTGCGGCTCGCGCCGCTCGCCGAGGCAGCAGAGCTAGGCGTCGCGCAGGCGGTCGCCGACCCGGAGGCGCTTCCGGCCGCCCCAGGCCATTTCGATTGCGCCGTCTCGCTCCTCGCGCTCCAGGGCGTCAACGACCTGCCCGGCACGCTTGTGCAGCTCCGCCGCGCCCTGCGCCCGGACGGGCTGTTCCTTGGATGCTTGTTCGGGGGCGCCACGCTGATCGAGTTGCGCACGAGCTTCGCCCAAGCCGAGAGCGAGGTCGAAGGCGGCATCAGTCCGCGGGTCGCACCGTTCGCCGAGGTGCGCGAGGCCGGCGCGTTGTTGCAGCGGGCGGGCTTCGCCCTGCCGGTCGCCGACACCGAGACCGTGACGGTGCGCTACGCCGACCCGTTCGCGCTGATGCGCGACCTGCGCGCCATGGGCCTGACCAACACGCTGGTCGAGCGCCGCCGCACGCCCCTGCGGCGCACCACGCTGATCCGCATGGCCGAGATCTATGCCTCCCGCTTCGCCGACGCGGACGGCCGGCTTCGCGCGACTTTCGAGGTGCTTTGGCTGACCGGATGGGCGCCGCATGCGAGCCAGCAGGTGCCGCTGAAGCCAGGAACCGCGAAGGCCCGGCTCGCCGACGCGCTCGGCACCATAGAGCTGAACCCCAACGAGCGGATTCCACGATGAGACAGCCCGGCCCCGACCACCCGATCACCGTCACGCCGCATCCGGGTCGCATCCGGGTGATGCTGAACGGCGTCGCCGTCGCCGACAGCCGCAACGTGCTGTCGTTGAAGGAGGCGTCGTATCCGCCGGTGCTCTATATCCCGCGCACCGACGTCGACCTCTCGCACTTCACGCCTTCGGTGCGGACGAGCCATTGCCCATATAAGGGCGACGCCAGCTACTTCAGCCTCAAGGTGGGCGACGCGTCGCAACCGGACGCGGTGTGGAGCTACGAGGCGCCGTTCCCGGCCGTGGCCGAGATCGCCGGGCATGTGGCCTTCTACCGCGACCGGGTCGACGGCATCGAAACCACTTAATCCTGGACCAGCGGCCAGAACCCGTACTTGCGCCCGTGCGCCGCGCGTAGGCCGGCGCGATACGCTTCCGGCGCCGGCTCGATCGCGCCGGCCAGAAGCCGCGGAGCCATCGCGTCCAGGGCCTTGAGGTAGCGCGCCGCATGCGGGTAGGCGCTACTCCGGCCCTCGCCGAGGATGTCGTCGATCATGCGACGCAGCAGGATTGCGGCCGCCGCAGGATGGGCGGGCTCCAGCGCCTCCGCCGCCAGTTCCAGCAAGCGGTAGGCGGCGCCGCGCCACTCCGAAGCGCGAGCGAGGACGAGGCGCGCGGCCCGGTCGAGGCTCGGCCACGCCACGAGGAAAGCGAGCGCGCGGTGGGCGTCGTCGTGCCGGCTCACGTGTTCGAGGGCACGCTCCCACACTTCTTCGTCCTCGAAGTCGGGCAGCTTCGCGAGGTGCGCCCGCAGCATGTCGGCGTCGAGCAGGGTCTCGAACCCGCGCCAGCGCAGCGCCTGGGCTTCCTCCCGTCGATCGAGCGCATCGAGGATGCGGATTTCCAGGGCGATCCGCTCCCGCGCTCGGCCGTCGATCGCCGCGTCGCCGACGGCGAGCGACGCGCGGGTGACGACGCGGCCCTGCGAGGATGCCGGGCGCCGAATCCAGTCCAGCGCCTCCGCGGCGCGGCCGGCGTCGAGCAGGCGCCGGGCGATTTCGATGACGTCCGGCCGGCCGGGCATGATCGCCTGCTCGAGCGCGACGTAGGCGTCTACGTCTCCGCGGCTGTCGGCGATGTCCTGGCGAATGCGCAGGAGGTTCCCGTGGGTCAGGCCGGCTCGGATTGCGGGCGTCGCGCTCGTGCCGTCGGCAGGCTTGGCCCCGGCGCAGACGGCTTCGGCAAGCGCGTCGTCGAGGGATTGCAGCGCGGTGGCCGGCAGGCGCGGAACGAGATCGCGGATCAGTAGGCCGAACGGTCCGTAGGGGTCGGCGACGACGCGCGGGATCAGTGTCAAGGCGAACAAGCCAGCGGCGTCCGGATCGAGGGCCGCCGCAATGGCGACGACAGCCTCGGAGGCGCGCTCGTAGATGGCCTGGATCGCGCCCGAGCCGTCGTCGACTCGGTTCAGCACCGCGTCGGCCCCACCGAGGAAGCGTACTAGACGTTCCAGGGCGGCCGCGCGGTCGAGGGTCGCCAGCTCCGTGAGGATCACGGTGACCGTCGCACCGAGGTCGGTGGTGAAGGCTCGGCGCTTCTGCCAATCGATGAAGCCGCGGGCGCCTTCAAGGGCGGTGAGCCGGCGATCCACGATCGCGGCGACAGCCTCCGGGCCCTGCAGGGAGGCAAGGGCCGCGCTCACGAGCTTTCTGAACGCGGCGTTGCGCGCCGCCTCGCCGAGGATCAGGCCGATCAGGCGATCCGGGCTCAGCGCCGCCAGCGTCTCGGGGGAGGGCGTGGTGCGGCGGGTGCCCTTCGGCGGCTTGACCGCCGACGGAACGGATTTAAGAGGCGCCGTGGCCGATTTGCGAGGCATCGATCGTCCAGACCCCGCCCGTCACGGCCTCGATCAATCCTCGACTTTCGCCACCGGCCGATCGTCGCCGCGGGCGGTCTCGTCGTGCCAGGCGCCCGAGCCGTCCTGGTAGCGGATCCCCTCGGTCGAGCCCGGAACCTGCTGCTCGGCGGCGGCAGCTTGCGCCGCCTGCAGGGCCTCGTCGTGACTCGGGAAGGTCTCGGAGAACACGTCGCCGACCTTGTAGGCGTAGCCGCCGTCGTGCTCGACGACGTGATAGGTGACTTCGGACATCGCAATCTCCCGACCTGGAACGAAACCTGTCCAGCGCGAACACGTCGGCGGCGCGGTGGTTCCGCAGGCCGCCCGCTCAGTGCCGGGTCGGGGCGGCCCAGGGCAGGCGTTCGATCGCCGCCTCGCAGCCGGCGATCAGCGAGCCGCGCGGGTCGTCGGAGTCGTATCCGGCCCCGTCGGCGAAGGCGACGACGTGGACCGCGCCGTCGTCGAGCCTGCGGATGAGGGCGACCCAGCCCTCGGGCGCACGCTCGAAGGCGACCTCGTACTGCGTGCCGTCGCGCTCGATTCGATGCGGTTCCATGCCGTCGTCCAATCCCGCTCGCGCCGCCGCGGCCCTATCTGGATGGGGCCACACACCAAAGGATGTCGATGCCCTATCGTACGTTGCTCGCCGCCGCGATCCTCGCGGCCGGATCGCTCCCCGCCCTATCACAGGGCCGGGGCTATGCCGGAAGCACGTTCGGGCCGACCGGCTCCGCCGTGCCCCCGAACCCGTTCGCGTCGAACTATCCCTCCGCGCCGCCGCCGCGGGCGGTCATCGAGCGGCGCGGGCGCCGTGCCGTGCGGCGGCCGTCGCGCGAGCCCGGGCTGCTGCCCCCGGGGCGTATTCCGGCGGGTTCGACCCAGGAATGAGTGCGTGGCTCGCCGCCGGTGGTGGCGTCCACCTGATCCTGCTCGCCGCGAGCCTGGTGATCGGGCTGATCGCGGTGACGCGTTGAGGGTCAGGCGTCGCCGACGACGCCGGCCTCGTCCTGCGCCTGGAGCACGTCGGGGCGCGGCATCGAGATGATGTTGTAGCCGGAATCGACGAAGTGGATCTCGCCGGTCACCCCGCACGAGAGGTCCGACAGCAGGTAGAGCGCCGAGCCGCCGACGTCGTCGAGGGTCACGGTCCGGCGCAGCGGCGCATGCGCCTTCTGGTGGTTGAACATCAGCCGCGCGTCGGCGATGCCGGCGCCCGCGAGGGTCCGCATCGGCCCGGCCGAGAGGGCGTTCACGCGGATGTTGTCCGGGCCGAGATCGGTGGCGAGGTAGCGCACCGACGCCTCCAACGCCGCCTTGGCCACGCCCATCACGTTGTAGTTCGGCATGACGCGAGTGGAGCCGCCATAGGTCAGCGTCAGCAGGGATCCGCCCGCGCGCATGCGCTTGGCCGCCCGCTGCGCGATCTCAGTGAAGGAGAAGCACGAGATCGTCATGGTGCGCGAGAAGTTCTCGCGGGTGGTCACGTCGACGTAGCGGCCCTTGAGCTGCGCCTTGTCCGAGAAACCGATCGCGTGGACCACGAAGTCGAGGGTGCCGTCGAAGCGCTCGTCAAGGGCGGCGAAGGTCGCGTCCACGGAGGCGAGGTTCTCCACGTCGCAGGGGAGGACGATGTCGGAATCAAGCCGCGCGGCCAACGGCGCGACGCGCTTGCCGAGCGCGTCGCCCTGATAGGTGAAGGCGAGCTGCGCGCCGTGCTTGTGCAGGGTCCTGGCGATGCCCCAGCCGATCGAGTGGTCGTTGGCCACGCCCATGATCAGGCCGCGCTTGCCCGCCATCAAACCCGTCATTCGATCCCTAACTCCCGAGCGCTGCGCCGCATCGGACGCACGTCAACTCGGATCGAGGCTTAGGCGCGGGGGAGGGCGCTGTCCAATCTCCGACCTAAAAAAAGGCGTCCCCTTGAAACACGAAAGCCCCGCCGCGAGGCAGGGCTTCAAGGCGGTCAAACGCGGAAGCTGCTTCAGAAGTAGCCACGCGTCTGCGACTTGGCGTCGTCGATCAGTGCCTGCTTGGCGTAGATGCCGGCCGATCCGAGGACGACCGCCGTGAGCGCCAGGACGATGAGAAAGAAGGTCATGCGCGCTCCACTCCCTGGCACAGCCTCAAGGCAGAACTTGAGTGGAGAGTTTGGGTTCCGATGGTTAACGGAGCGTGCCCCGAACCGCCGATTTCCTTGACGACGGTCCGGCCGTCGTGCCGGACGCGTCAGGCGTCGACGTTCTTCAGCACCAGGGTCGCGTTGGTGCCGCCGAAGCCGAACGAGTTCGACAGCACGTGGCCGAGCTTGGCCCCGTCCCGGCGCGTGCGCAGGATCGGCATGTCGGCGAAGGCGGGGTCGATCTCATCGATGTGCGCGCTGGCGCTGATGAAGTCGTTGTTCATCATCAGGAGCCCGTAGATGGCCTCCTGCACCCCGGTGGCGCCGAGCGAGTGCCCGGTGAGGGACTTGGTCGCCGCGATCGGCGGGCAGGCGTCGCCGCGGCCGAACACCTCGCGGATCGCTTCGATCTCCTTCTCGTCGCCCACGGGCGTCGAGGTGGCGTGCGGGTTGATGTAGTCGATCGGCGCGCCCTTCAGGCCTTCCATCGCCTGGCGCATGCAGCGCACCGCTCCCTCGCCTGAAGGCGCCACCATGTCGTAGCCGTCGGAGGTCGCGCCGTAGCCGGCGATCTCGCCGTAGATCCGCGCGCCGCGGGCCTTGGCGTGCTCCAACTCCTCGAGGACGAGGACGCCGGCACCCCCGGCGATGACGAAGCCGTCCCGGTTGGCGTCGTAGGCGCGCGAGGCCCTCTCGGGTGTCGCGTTGTACTTCGAGGACATCGCGCCCATCGCGTCGAACAGCACCGACAGTGTCCAGTCCAAATCCTCGCAGCCGCCGGCGAAGATGATGTCCTGGCGACCGCCCTGGATGATCTCGGCGGCGTTGCCGATGCAATGGTTCGAAGTCGCGCAGGCCGAGGCAATCGAATAGTTGACGCCCTTGATCTTGAACCAGGTCGCCAGGGTCGCCGAGGCGGTCGAGGACATCGCCTTCGGCACCGCGAACGGACCGACACGCTTAGGACCCTTCTCGCGGGCGATCGCGGCCGATTCAACGATCACACGTGTCGAGGGACCGCCCGAACCCATGATGATGCCGGTGCGCTCGTTCGAGATGTCGCCGGCCTCGAGTCCTGAGTCGCGGATCGCCTGATCCATCGCCACGTGGTTCCAGGCACTGCCCCCGCCGTGGAAGCGCATGGCGCGGCGATCGACGACTCCCTCGGGGTCCAGGGTGGGCCGGCCCGAGACCTGGCTGCGGAAGCCATGCTCGGCATGCGAGCCGTCACGGGTGATGCCGGACCGCCCTTCGCGGAGCGAGGCGAGCACTTCCTCGGTGTTGTTTCCGATGGATGAGACGATGCCCATCCCGGTGACGACGACACGGCGCATGAACGAACTCGTCTCCCCGGCGACGCGCCCGGTGGGTGAGCGTCACGCTACTTCGTCAGCTAGGATGTCGCCGGCCTGTTCTCAACCGGCGAGGACGCGCCCCGTTGCCGGGAACGCATCGAAATCAGGTGTGGCGCTCAGCTCTGGAAAAGGGCGACGCGCAGGTCCTTGGCCTCGTAGATGCGCTTTCCGTCGGCTTCCAGCCACCCGTCGGCGATGCCGAGGACAAGCTTGCCGGTCCGCACTCGCCGCAGGTCGACGCCGTAGACCACCTGCTTGACGGTCGGCAGGACCTGATCCGTGAACTTGACCTCGCCGACGCCGAGCGCCCGCCCGCGGCCCGGCGCGCCGAGCCAACCGAGATGGAAGCCGACGAGCTGCCACAGGGCGTCGAGCCCGAGGCAGCCCGGCATCACCGGGTCGCCCTTGAAGTGGCAGGAGAAGAACCAGAGGTCTGGCCGGATGTCGAACTCGGCGCGGACCAGACCCTTGCCGTGGGCGCCGCCCTCGGCGGCGATCTCGGTGATGCGATCGAACATCAGCATCGGCGGCAGCGGCAGCTGGGCGTTGCCCGCGCCAAAGAGTTCGCCGCGCCCGCAGGCGAGCAGGTCCTCGTAGGAATACTGCGAGGCGCGGGGGGCGGTCTGTTCGGTGTCGGACGTCATGAAGGCGGGTCGGTCCTCGTGTCGCGAGCTTCGGTCGGCGGGCCCGGGCCGGCTTCGGCGCCGGCGCTCATCCCGTACGCGGGGCGAACCGCGCACTCGGCGGCCTCGTTAGCATAGGCGCGGAGCCGGTTCCAAGCAGGCGCGAACGAAGCGGCCTTCGCGCGAGCGGGGGAGGGGCCACCTGCGCGTGTTGCGAGCCGGCGACCGTTCCCATATACACGAGGGCGAAATCCTTCACCCCTCGCGAGCGTTCAGTCCCGCCGATGTCCGAACTGCTGTCCCTTCAGGCCGCGCTGAACGCCCGGATCCCGGCCCTTTCGGGGGATGCGTCCGGCGCGGCGCGCCGCGGCTGCCCGCTCTCGGACCTGCGCGACCGCCTGCGCCGCGCGGGCCTGCGCCCGACGCGCCAGCGCCTGTCGCTCGGCTGGTTGCTGTTCGGGCGCGGCGACCGCCACCTGACGGCGGAAATGCTCTACGACGAGGCGATGCGCGCCAAGGTTCCGGTGTCGCTGGCCACCGTCTACAACACCCTGCACCAGTTCACCGAGGTCGGCCTTCTACGCCAGCTCGCGCTCGACGGGTCGAAGGCGTACTTCGACACCAACCCCTCCGAGCACCACCACTTCTTCCTTGAGGACGAAGGTCAGGTGATGGACATGCCCGATTGCGGCATCTCCGTCGAATCGCTTCCCGACGCGCCGGAAGGCATGGAGATCGCCGGCGTCGAGGTGATCGTCCGCCTCCGCCGCCGGGCCGGCGCCCGCCGCCAGAGCTGAGCGGCCGTCAACGTCTCCGAATCGAAGAAGGCCCGGTGCGAACCGGGCCTTTTTTCTTAGTCGACCTTCTCGTTCGGGTAGACGCCCCACAGGCGGTCCTGGTGGATGTAGCCGTCCACGTCGCGCTTGGAGGGCAGCGCGACGACGAGGCGGCACCACGATCCGGTGCAGCTCTTCACGCTGCCGATCACGCCGGCCTCCAGGCGCGCCTCGTCCTCGGCGCCGTCGTCGGCCCGCGCCCGCAGCGGGATCGCGGCCTTGTCGGCGCCCTTCGAGGCGGTGACGATCGCGGTGCGGCGGCCCGACAGCAACGAGTGCAGGACCCACCCCTCGGTCCCTTCCGAATCGCGGATGCGGCGCCAGGTCTCGAACTCGGCGACGATCTCCACCGGCATGCCGGCGCGCTGGAACACCCAGAGGGTGCGGTGATCCTTCGAAGGCCCCTCGCGCAGGTTCACGCGATCGGTCTTGAGGCTGGCATAGCGCGGCAGCGGCAGCTTGGTGACCGGACCCACGCCGGATTCGGGGCCGCCGCCCGCGGCGGGCGCGGCCAGCGCCGACCTGGTGACCAGGGGAAGCGTGAGGGCGGGCGACGCCAGGAGGGCGGCGCCCGCGAAGAAGAGCCGAGCCAGCCGCATCGTCCATCTCCTGATCTGCGCACGACGAAGGAACGCCCGCACCGCGCGGCGATGCCGGCGCGGCACTTCCGATTGTGTTCCGGCCTGCCTCTGATAGAGAGGCCGGAAGCCGTCCGCACCTGTCTGGCGGAGCTCGGTTAACGGAGCTTGAAACCGGGGACGCGGCCGGTCCACGATGCGCCGACGCCGCGCGAGGCGTTCGTGTCGGGCCTGCCCGAACCCGGTGATGGGAGAGATGATGTCGTTGAAGCGCAAGCCGCTCGTCGTCGTGACGCGACGCCTGCCGGACGCGGTCGAGACGCGGATGCGCGAGCTGTTCGATGCGCGGCTGAACCACGACGACGCCCCGCTCGCGCCCGAGCAGATCGCCGCCGCGATGCGCGAGGCCGACGTGCTCGTTCCCACCGTCACCGACAAGATCGATGCGGGCCTCCTCGCCCAGGCCGGGCCGAACCTCCGGCTGATCGCCAACTTCGGCAACGGCGTCGATCACATCGACGTGTCGGCAGCCTTGGAGCGCGGCATCACCGTCACCAACACCCCCGGCGTCCTCACCGAGGACACCGCCGACATGACCATGGCGCTGATCCTGGCCGTGGCGCGGCGCGTACCCGAGGGTGCGCGCATCATTCCCGACGACGACTGGACCACGGGCTGGTCGCCGACCTGGATGCTTGGTCGCCGTATCACCGGCAAGCGCCTCGGCATCGTCGGCATGGGCCGGATCGGCCAGGCGCTCGCGCGCCGCGCCAAGGCGTTCGGGCTGCAGATCCACTATCACAACCGCCGCCGGGTGCCGGCCGCGATCGAGGCCGGGCTGGAGGCGACCTACTGGGAATCACTCGACCAGATGCTGGCCCGCGTCGACATCGTGTCGGTCAACTGCCCGCACACGCCCGCGACTTACCACCTGCTCTCGGCCCGCCGCCTCAAGCTGATGAAGCCCGAGGCGATCGTCGTGAACACGGCCCGCGGCGAGGTGATCGACGAGAACGCGCTCGCCCGCCTGATCGAGGCCGGCGAGATCTCTGCGGCCGGCCTCGATGTGTTCGAGCAGGAGCCGGCGGTGAGCCCGCGCCTGGTCAAGCTCGCCAAGTCCGGCAAGGTCGTGCTGCTGCCGCACATGGGCTCGGCGACGTTCGAGAGCCGGATCGACATGGGCGAGAAGGTGATCATCAACATCAAGACCTTCATGGACGGTCACCGCCCGCCGGACCGGATTCTGCCCAGCATGCTCTGAGGCGCGCGGGGCGGGCATCGGCATGGCGGGCGTCGCGACGGAGAAGGCCACGGTTCCGGGTCTCGCCACGCGCATGGCTGCGTTCCGCAGCCTCGGCGGCAATTGCGAGTTCGGCTTTGTACAGCGCTATTGCGGCGCCGAGCCCTCGGGCCTGCTCCGCTTCTCCTACACGCCGCTCGACGACCTGATCGATGCGCTGGAAACCCGCTTCGAGCGCTACGGCGCGCCCTCGGACCTCGTGCTGGCTCCGACCGAGACCGGCGTCTACTATTGCCGGAGCCGGACCTACAACATCTGGTCGAACACGCAGCGGACCGTCGCGGGCACCGACCACGACGCGCTGCTCGAACGCGAGTACGGCCGGGTCGCGCACCTTAAGGCGAGGATGCTCGCCGACCTTGCCACCGGCGAGAAGATCCTCGTGCGAAAGGCCGACGCGGGACAGACCGACGCCGACTTCCAGCGCCTGGCCGAGGCGGTCTGGCGCCACGGCCCCTCGACCCTGCTGCGGGTGAGGGAAGCCGCCCCGGGCTCGGCGACCGAGCCGCTCCGGCGCACCGGCGACCTTGTGCTCGAAGGAAGCGTCCGGCGGTTCGCCCCCGGCGAGCAGGCCTGGGACGTCGAGCTCGAATCCTGGGTCGCGCTGTGCGACGCGGCCTACGCCGCCCGTGCCGGCGTGGCGCCGGCCGCGCTCGCCGCCGCGCCCTCGGCCGACGCGATGCGGCTTCCGCGCCGAACGACGCTGCACGCGGCGCATAATCAGCGTCCGGGTTTCAGCGCCTACACTAAGCTCCTCGACACGACGCGGTTCGATCCGGCCACGCCCTACGTGTTCTCGGCCTGGATCCGCATTCCGGCGGACGCGTCGCCTGAGCGCATTTTCGCCGCGTTGGGCCGTGAGCGCCTGGGTTGGTGCGACGCCGACCTGGGCATCCGCGACCGGTGGCAGCGGATCTGGGCTGCGGGGCGCGTCGGCGACGGGACCGACCGCCCCTGCGTCGGCCTCGGCCTGATCGGGGATGCTGGCGACCGATTCGAGTCCCGCGACTGGCATCTGCGGGAGGGGGCGGTGCCCGACTGGTCGGCCCCCCCGCCACCGGAGGCGATGGGCTTTTTCGCGCGCCTGCGCGACCGACTTGGGGGCTGATCCGGGTTCGATTGTCCAAGCAGGGCGTGCAGCTCAGACTATGTCGCCGCCCACTGAGACCGGCGCGTTCGCGCTCTGGAACAGCCGCTCGCTCGTGAGCTTGAGGAAGCTGAAACCGAATTCCGGGTTCTGGTAGTAGAGCTGCTTGACCGCGGAATAGGGCACCTCCAGCGCCCGGCCAGCCTCCGTGCAGATCAGCGAAGCCGTGCGCCGGTTGCCCGGCGAGAGTAGGCCGAGCTCGCCGACGATGCCGCCGGCCCGCACCTCGATTTCGTATTCCGGAATGCGGAAGCAACCGGCCTCGACGTAGTACATCGTCGTCGCCTCCTCGCCCTTGGCGAAGAGCGCGGCGCCGGCCGCGAAGGCGCGCTCGGTGCCGTAGGGCTTGAGCCAATCGAGGGAGAGGTCGCCCTCGGCGGCCGTCTCCACGTCGCGCACGAGCCGGACCATCTGCCAGAGCCGCCAGGCGTTGAACGGGATCTGGATCGCCTCCGTCAGCACCACCGGCATGCTGCCGATCAGCAGCCCGTAGGTGATGACCGCGGCGCTCGCGACCAGCGAGATGATCCTGAGGGGGATCATCGTACTCATCGCCGAGGCCGAGATGGTCAGCGCCGTCCCGAGATAGCCGATGCCCTCGACCCAGTTCATCAGACGGCCCCGTTCCGCGTCGCGATCGCACGCCGCCTGATGCATCGCGTTTCGGGGCTGACCGCAAGACGATCCGGCGCCGCCGCCGCATCCCGTCAGGCGGCTGTGCCCATCCGGATACGCTCGGCGACGGCGACGGCCGCGCGCACGCCCTCCTCGTAGGCGCCGCCGGCGGTGCCCCATTGCTCGCGCGACAGCGCCTCGCCGGCAAACCAGATCGTCCCGCCGACCGCCTCATGGAGCACGCGGCGTGCACCCGCATGGCCGGGAGGCACCGAGGCCCAGGAGCCGCGCGACCACGGATCGTGGCGCCATTCGCTGACCGCTGGGATCGACAGGTCGTGGAGGCGGCGCGCTCCGAAATGGTCGGCCAGCGTCGCGCGCACGCGGCGGCGCAGCCCGTCCTCCCCGGTGCCGGCCGCGTCGATCTCGGCGGCGCCGACCGCGTCGAGGTCGAAGTAGTGGAACGGCGTGTCGTCGATCCGCGTGAGCAGGCCCGGCGGGCTGAGTCGGCTGCCGACGAGGCTCGCGAGGCGGTCCCGACCGCGGAACGGGCTCGCCGGCCAATGCAGCACCGCGTGCTCGTAGATGCCGGCGCGGAACCCGTCGATCGCCGCGCGAGTCGGCGCGGGCAGGGCCGGAGAAAAGGCGACGGCGTCGCGCAGCACCATCATCGGCACCGTCACGACCACCGCGCGGGCCTTCAGGCTCCGGCCGTCGGCGGTGGCGATGCGGACGCCGACGCCCGACCAGTCGATCCGCGTCACCGGACAGTTCAGCGCGATCGGCAGCTCTTGCGCGAGGCGGGCGAGGTAGCCGCCGAAGCCGCCGGCGATGAAGAAGTTGTCGCCGTATTCCATGCTGGGGAAGTCGTGCAGCGAGACCTCCTTCAGCGGGCGGCCAGAGACCAGCCCGTGGACCAGGGCGACGCGGGCGCCCCAGGGGCCGAGGCTGCGGGGTAGGGCGCTCGCCGCGGAGCGGTCCGGGCCGTCCTCGGCGGCGCCCGCATGCATCGCCCGGTCGGCGCGGTCGAAGGACCGGGCCGAGGCGGCGACCTCGGACGGCCGTCCCGGGCGGCGTCCGACCCAGACGTGGCCCTCCTGCGCGGCGCGGCGGAGGGGCTCGCCGCGGGCGAAGCCCAGCTGCACGAGGGGGTTGATCGGCCCGGCATGAAGCCAGTGCGCTCCGAGGTCGATCGCGTGACCGCGCAACGTCGTCGTCACCGTACGACCGCCGACGCGGTCCCGCGCCTCCAGCACGGCGACCGACAGGCCGGCGGCGATCAGGGTGCGCGCGGCTGCGATCCCGGCGGCGCCCGCTCCGACGACGACCACGTCGGGGTCGGCGGGCAGCGGGGCGAGCCTGGGCGCGACGCTCGGCCGGAAC
The DNA here is from genome assembly GCF_008040045.1 of Methylobacterium sp. WL8. Lineage (NCBI taxonomy): Bacteria > Pseudomonadati > Pseudomonadota > Alphaproteobacteria > Hyphomicrobiales > Methylobacteriaceae > Methylobacterium > Methylobacterium sp. WL8. Next base: position 117,142 of record NZ_VRVF01000006.1, read on the forward strand.
CGGGCATGCGGGGGTGGCGTGTCGAGCCTCGGTCTCATGCGCCGGTCACCATCCTTCTCCTCGTACCGGTCCCGGCGGTGGGCCACCCGCCCGGTGGTCATCTCGGATCACGCCGAACGCCACGACCCGTGCGGCTTTCCAGACGCGTGCACGGCTGCACGACGCCCTTGCGGCGGCGGGATCGGGACACCACAACCGCGATGCGCCGAACCACGGCGGCAGACGGGATCACGGCATGCTCATCCAGTCGGCACTCGCGGCCCTGCGCCAGACCTTCTCCCCGCCGCTCCGCGCCATCCTGTGGAAGTCGCTCGGGTTGACGCTCGGCATCCTGGCACTGGCCTGGTTCGGGCTGACGCGGCTGATCCAGTGGTTCCAAGCGAGCCACCACATCTCGCAATCCTACCCCATCCTCGACAGCCTCGCCTATTTCCTGGCCGGGTTCGGGCTCTTCGTGGCCTTGGCCTACCTGATGCCGGCAATCTCGATCCTGGTCGCCGGGTTCTTCCTCGACGACGCCGCCGAGATCGTCGAGCGAACCGACTTCCCGAACGACCCGCCGGGCCGCCCGATGCCATGGGGCTCGGCGATGCTCTACGCCATGCGCTTCGCCGGCCTGACCCTGCTGGTGAACCTCGCCGCTTTGGTCATCTTCTTCGTGCCGGTCATCGGACTGGCGGCGTTCTTCGCCGCCAACGCCTACCTGCTGTCGCGCGAATATTTCGAGATGGCCGCCGCCCGCTACCGCCCGCTGGCGGAGGCCGGCGAGATGCGCCGCGCGTTCTCCGGCACCACGATCGCGGCGGGCTGCCTGCTCGCCGGGATGATGGTTGTGCCGGTGCTCAACCTGCTGACGCCGCTCTTCGGCATCGCGCTGATGGTGCACGTCCACAAGCGGCTGACGCACCGGCTGCCGGCGCCCGCTCTGCAAGGCCGACTTCGCTAGGACGGCGAGGACATCCCGCTGGCGCCACGAGGCCCTAGCTGCGGGTGCCCCAGCGCTGGCCCATGCCCGGCGATCCACCGGCATCGGCCCCGATCGCGGGACCGGACGCGCGCATGGGCCGATGCTGCGAGCCTTCGCCCATGGGCGTCGGGGCGATCATGTCGGGGATTTCGGCCTGCTCCTCGGTGCCGCGCCCCTTGGCGAATTGACCGGCCTTGCGGAAGCGCCAGAGATAGCCCGGCACCACGGCCTCGGCGGCGGTCGGCTGGATGCCGAGACCTTCGAAGCAGCGCCCCTCGGCCTTGGCGGCCTCCGAGACGACGTTGTCGTTCTGCAGCAGGACGACCTGGTCGCGGGTCAGCTTGAGGTCGGCCGGCAGCAGCCCGAGGGTCAGGGTGTCGGCGAGCTCCATCGCGCGGGCCTGGATCTTGGCGAGCGGAAGCGGCAGCGAAACGACCATGCGCTTGCGCATCGTCGTCTCCAGCATGTAGCGCACGAGGTGATCGAGGGTCGCGACCTCGGGGCCACCGAGCTCGTAGACCTTGCCGCCGGGCACGCGGCCGTCGGTGGCGAGCGCGATCGCCTCGGCTACGTCGCCGACGAAGACCGGCTGGAAGCGCGACTCGGCGCCGGCCAGCGGCAGCACCGGCAGGAACCGGGCGAGGCTGGCGAAGCGGTTGAAGAAGCTGTCGCCAGGACCGAACACGAGGGAGGGCCGGAACACCACCGCGTCGGGCCGGGCGGCGAACACTGCGGCCTCGCCCTCGGCCTTGGTCCGGGCATAACGCGATTCGGAGTTCCGGTCGGCGCCGATCGCCGAGACGTGGACCATCGCGGCACCCGCCTTCGCCGCCGCCCGCGCGATCTCATCGGGCCCGTCGACCTGGAGACGCGAGAAGCTCTGCGCACCGGTTTCCTGAAGGATGCCGACGAGGTTGATCACCACGTCCGCGCCCTCGACCGCGCGCCGCACCGATTCGGGGTAGCGCAGGTTCGCCTGGACGGCGACGATCTGGCCGACCTTGCCGAGCGGCTGGAGGAACAAGGCGAGGTCGGGCCGGCGCACGGCGACACGGATGCGGTATCCGCGCTTGGCCAGCGCCCGGACCACGTGACGCCCGAGGAAGCCGGAGCCGCCGAAGATCGTGACCAGCTGCGACGCGGGCCGCGTCAGGGACGGGGTCAGATGGGTGTTCGGTGTGCTGGAGCCGGTCATCGCCTCGTCTCGGTCTGTCTGGCCTTCGGGCTCGGGGGTGTCGCCGCCCCCGGTCACCCTTTCCTTAGACCATTTTCGCCGACGACACGCGCCGCGCAGGCGACGAAACGGCGACTTGATCGCCGCATCCCCGCCTGCGCGTCACTCACGTGCGAGACGCTCAGCGGTCCCCGCTCAAGAGCCAGCCGAGCCCGAAGGCCGCGGCGGCGACGATCGCCAGGGTAGCGCCCTTGTTCTCGTCGGCGCGTCGGGCAGCGTGGCGGCCGTGATGTTCTGCGCGATCGCGATAATGGCGTCCGCGACTCGCGGCCTCGTCGGCGATGGCGCGGCCGCGGGCGCTGGCCTCGTCGATCAGGTGCTCGCCGTCGCGGCGCCAGACCTGGGCGGTGTCGCGGGCGCGGCCGTAAGCGTGCTGCGCGGCGCCTGCCGCCTGGTCGATCGCGCCGTCGAACTGGCGCCCGGGGTCGCCGCTCACGGCGCCGACGGCGGTCTTGGCGCGGCCGCGCAGGTGGCGCACGCCGCCTTCGAAACGATCTCGGTTCATGATCTCGTCCTCGTCCTTCGATGTCGGGGGGCGGCGATGGCACGCCCCGCGGATGGGGATCGGGGCTGCACGAGTGCGGCCCCGATCCCGGTCACCGAACGGATCAGATCTTCTTGACGGCGTCGGCGGCCGTCTGGGCCGCGCCCTTCACGCCGTCCTTGGCGTCGCCGACGGTCTTCTGGGCTTCGCCCTTCAGCTCCTGGGCCTTACCCTCGGCCTGCAGCTTCTCGTTGCCGGTGACGTTGCCGACGCCCTGCTTGATGTTGCCGACGGCCTCGTTGGCCAGGCCCTTGATCTTGTCGGTGGTGCTGCTCATCGGGAAGCTCCCTGCTCGTTCAGCGACCTCGGTCCGGCCTCGCGGCGGCGCCGCGAAGCGTGACCGAATGCTGTCGGGATGTCCGAACGGCGGGCTCCTGCGAAGGTTCCAAGGCGCCCGCGGACGCGCGAAAGCGTGATCGGACGGCGCGCACCCGGCCGGTGCGGGGCCGCCGCTAATGCATTTTCAAGCGAGGTGGATGCCGGCTCGCGTGACGAAAATGCGACCACACAGCAGGTTAGAGCATTTTCCGTGATCCAGAGATCACGGAAAATGCTCTAGCAGGCTGCTGCAGAAGTCGCTGGCAGGCTTGTCGCGGAGATGATTCACTCTGTTAGAGGCAGGGGTGGGATCAGGCGATGCGCGGGCGCGGAGATCGGTCGGAGAACCTGTTCAGCTACGTCC